>NZ_JAVJAN010000019.1:0-68635 GCF_031344075.1 Clostridium aquiflavi | reverse complement strand
ATTGTACAAATCTTCATTAAGAGTTCTAAAAAGCAAATTCCAATGCCAGTTCGCCCTTATACTAAAATATCAACATTCACTTAAAACATAGCCTTATTAAAAGTTCAAAATTTGCTCAATGAATAAAATTTAATTTATATTTTAAATAACCGTATAATACCTATACACGCTTAAGAAAATTAATAAACTGTGTAATTTTAAATTTAAATATGAACTAGACTAAATTTTATAGAAATAATAATAAGCTAACAGCCATTAGTATCATACCGCCTACTAGTCCATATATTGAAAGATGATGTTCCCCATATTCTCTTGCAGAGGGAAGAAGTTCATCAAGTGATATAAAAACCATTATACCAGCTACTGCTCCAAAAATAATACCTAATACCGCATTACTAATAAAAGGCATTAAGATTAAATATCCGATAATAGCTCCTAAAGGTTCAGATAATCCAGAAAGAAAAGAATATACAAAAGCTTTTTTCTTATTACCAGTAGCATAATAAACAGGAACTGATACTGCGATACCTTCTGGTATATTATGAATTGCAATAGCTACGGCTATTGGAACTGCTATAGATGGAGATTGAAGGCCAGAAATAAATGTTGCAAGCCCTTCAGGAAAATTATGAATTGCAATAGCTATTGCAGTAAATAATCCTGTTCTTAAAAGTTTGTTATTTGAATTAACTTTATTTGCATTTAAGTCTTCAACTTTATATATATCATGTGGATTTTCTCCAACTGGAATAACTTTATCAATAAGTGCTATAGTAAGCATTCCTCCAAAAAATGATACTACAGTAAGCCAAGAACCAGTCTTTATTCCAAATTGTTCTGTAAGAGCATCTTTAGCTTTAAAAAATATTTCAATCATTGATACATAAATCATAACACCTGCTGAAAAACCAAGACTTATAGAAAGAAATTTAGTATTAGTTTTTTTAGCGAAAAAAGCAAAAGCACTTCCTATGCCTGTACATAATCCTGAAAAAAGAGTTAATGAGAAAGCAAATAAAATATTATTCAATATAATCCCTCCTTTGTAAAAACAATATGTATAATTCAATTGATATTCAATATCAATTGAATTATATTTTATATTATAACTAATTAAAGAATTTTAATCAATAAGATTATTTTATTAAAAAAGTTAAAAAATGTTGAAATTTGGTTTTGTATATGGTATAATTCAATAAATAAGAAAATTAAAAAACATAGATTTTTTGGCCTTTATACTGTGGTGTTGCGCCATGGTGGAGATTTGTCAGACACACATCATTAGGTTGCGCGCAATTCGCTACGCTACCAATACTGTGCACATTAAAAATCGATCCTTCGGTTATGTGACAGTATTGGTGCTACGCTGAAGTGTCACAACCGAATATAAGAATTGTTAGCAAGAAATCTATGTGGTTGTAAAGAGACTATCTTTTATTTTTATAATAAAGATGGTCTTTTTTTTAATAAAGTACAGATAATATATATTAAAGAATGATAAAACAAAGTTGATAATAATTTAATAAATGAATTTTTAAAACAAGCTGAAAAGAGGATATTGCTATGAAGGTAATGACTTTTAATTTGAGATGTGATTTTATTTTAGATTTTAATAATAGATGGGGTGAGAGAAAAAACTTAGTGTTTGATATAGTAAATAAATATGATTGTGATATTATAGGTACTCAAGAAGTAACTAAGAAAATGTTTAAAGATATATATAATAATATAAATACATATACTATTGTAGGCAATCCAAGAAGTAAAAAATTGTTTTCAGAGAGAAATGATATTTTGATTTCCAAAAAACATAAGATAGATAATTATAAAACATTTTGGCTATGTGATAATCCAGAAAAGATAGGAAGATCAAGATGGTATTCAATGTTTCCAAGAATCTGCACAACAGCCATAATTGAATTAGAAAATGGGAAAAGAATACGAGTTTGTAATTCGCATTTAGATTGTCTTTTGCCACAAGCAAGAGCACATGAACTTAAAAAGATTGCAGAGTTTATAAAGAAAGAACAAGAAAAAGAAGAACTTCCATTAATAATTATGGGAGATTTTAACGCTAGTCCTAATAGTAAATTAATTAAGAATTTTATAAATGGAGATATTTTCAATAAAAGACTTGTAGCTGTACAAGATATGAATAAGTCATTATATAATAAAGCTACTATGGGTCATTTTAAAAATAAAGAAAAGGGATCACATATAGATTATATATTTGTATCAGAAGAGTTTGAAATAATTGATGTAGAAATAGTAAAATATAATATTAATGGTAAATATCCATCAGATCATTATCCTTTGATGGCTGAGATAAATATTAAATAAAAAATAACAGTAGGTAAATTTATAATAAGTACAAATTTACCTACTGTTATCTTTATTCGCCTTTTGTATCTTTAGCTAGTACAATAGTTGCAGTTAATATTAATGCAGCTCCAATTACTAATTCAAAAGATAAATTTTCACCAAGAAGCAATACACCAAAAATTATGCTGACTATTGGTTCAAAAGTTCCTAAAATAGATGTTGATGAAGTTCCAATTAATTCAATAGCTTTAAGTAATAAAATTATAGATACTATAGTGGAGATTAATGATATTCCTATGTATGATCCTACTATTTTAGTATTAAAACTCAATACTATTGATTTTGTAAATAGACCATATGTAACCATACCTAGAGTAGCCCCTACACACATATATAAAGTTGAAATTTTATTATCTACTGATTTTATACAGTCAAGTCCTAATACAATTAAATTAATTGCATAAGCTACTCCGGAAAATAATGCTAAAAATATTCCTAATGTACTTAATGATTTACTTTCAAAAGCAACAAGAGAATAAACGCCTATGCCTGAAAGAAATAATGATATTATTTTTCTTTTACTAATCTTCTCTTTAAGAAAGACAAAACCAATAATACATACAATTGCTGGATATATAAAATGAAGAGTAGTAGCTAGTCCAGCACCTAAATAATTATAAGACATAAATAAAGTTTGTGTTGTAATAGTGTATGCAATAATCCCAATTGCTAATAAGATTAACATGGGTTTTCTTTCAATTTTAATTTTAACTTTTTTATATAAAAGATATATAAATATACTTATTGATGATAATAAAAATCTAAATATTATGACCGTTGTCGGATTAGATCCGTTTTTGTAAGCTATTGATGCAAATATAGGCATGAGCCCAAATGCTACAGATGATAAAATAGCATATAATAGTCCTCTATATGTATTCAAAAAAAGTCCCCCTCTTGATTTTGATAAAACTAATTAAAGATTATGTTTTTAAAGTAAATGTTAACATCATACTTTATAGATTATAATTAATTTTATTTTTATAATCAACAAAAATCGTAATACTATTAAAGTTAATATTAAGATTATTGTATAAATATTAATTTATAGCTTAGAATTATGTAGTACTAAAAGAAATTTTCTTTTCATATTATATAATATAAGATTTGAGGAGGAAAATTTTATGAATGATGCTTATGTCTTTAAAGAGGAAAATAGATATGAGAAGTATTGTGAGACAGTAAATATAGGAGACATAAATGCTAACTTTAAACCAAAAGAGTTTATAGAAAAATTTATAAAAAGCAATTACAACATTAAGAAGATAAATCTGAATTACACAGTATTTCTTGGAACAAATACCTTGGAAAATGGGAAGAAAATAGACTATTATTACAAACCATATATAATTTTAGAAAAAGATTTAGAAGAAAATTATGAAAATTCAGTTCAAAAAATATCCATGGCTGATATGAAGATAGCATCTGAAGAAGCACAAATAAGAAAAAATGACTTTATAGCTGATTATACTTATACTAGAGCAAAAAGTGATATAAGGCGTAGTGTTGTTGAATATGAAGAAAATCCATTGTTAGTTAAAATTATAGATAATGTTATTTATAATTATGAAAGAAAATTTATGAGAGAGCTAAAAATAATATCTATTGAATCATTTTTTAATAAAATAGTTCAAGAAGGTGAAATAGAAGTTAAGAATATATATAACACGTATGTAAAAATACACAATACATCGTATTATAAAGAGAAGTTTAGAAAAATACCTTCATTTAAAATAAGTAGAATAGGAATGGAGTATTTTTATAGTAAATATTAGCTTTTAAAAGACTATTAGATTAAATCTAGTAGTCTTTTAAAAGCTATTACACTTATTTTGAAAAATAAATGTAAAGAGATGTATAATATTTACGATAGATACATTATAAGTAGATTTAGCTATTAAGAATAATAATTTTAAAGAATTTATGGAATGTTTTTTGGGAGTTACTCATAATTGTGGAATATAAAAATAAGTAAATAAATTTAGATAGTTATATTTAAAAGTATAATTATATAGATTAAAAACTCATAATATATTTAATCAAGAAATAGACTATTTAATTCAAAGATACAATAATAAGGGGATATTAACATATGAGTAAAGTTGTTAAAAGAGGATATGTAGCTACTGATGAAAAAGAGTTTAATGAAAAATCACTTTTAAAATTATATAAGGCTGGACAGGATTTATATTATCTTTTAAATCAAGGATATAACATAAAAAGTGCCTCGGTGTTTATAGGAAATCATTATCTATTATCTGAACGCCAAAGATTAGCTTTAGTAAGAGCTGTTTCTGCAAAAAATAGAATTTTAATCAGAAAAGCTAAAGAAATTAAAGGCAATTTAGATGGATGTGTTGTAAATATAGATGGATTTAACACCATAATAACATTGGAAGTTGCATTATCTAATTCATCTTTATTAAAATGTATGGATGAAACAATTAGAGATTTGGCAGGATTGAGAGGCACATATCGTATAATAGATAAAACTGAAACAGCAATTACACTAATTGGAAAAATGTTAGAAGAAAATAAAGTGAGAAAAGCTATTTTTTATTTGGATGCGCCAGTATCTAATTCAGGAAAGTTAAAAGAAAAAATATTAGAATTATTAAGTGAGTTTAATTTTGATTTGCAAGTTGAAAATATCAACAATGTTGATTCAATATTAGAAACTTTAGATAATGTTATAACAAGTGATGCAATTATTCTTGATAAATGCAAAAGTTGGCTTAATTTAAATAAAAAAATTATAGATAATAACATTAATGACTATACATGTATTGACTTTTCTTTATTAAATGATTGTAATAAAGAGATGTAAAATTATAAGTGTTACTCTATAGATATTAAAACATATCTATAGAGTGTTTTTTTTTATAATATTTTTTCCTTAATATTATTTTTATTACATGGGCATAATATATGTGAAGCAAATTATCATTATAAGGAGGAATATTTATGGAACATAAAAGAAAAACTTCAGATAGTAATAGTGCTTTGAATTGGTTAACAAGATTAGCACTAGTTGTAATCATTTTAGGAATAACATCATTTTTAACACCAGGATTTAGTATTAATGGATTATGGTCATTTTTATTAGCAGCGGTTGTAATAACGGTATCAGATTATGTAGTAGAAATGTTTATGGGAATTGATGCATCACCTATTGGAAAAGGTGTAAAGGGATTTATAATTGCTGCTTTAATAATATATTTAGCACAATTTGTAGTTCCTAATATGAGAGTATCTATGATTGGAGCATTATTAGCATCTGTAGTTATTGGGATTTTAGATGCAGTATTGCCTGGAAGGGTAATGTAAAAATAAATATTAATTTACAAAATTAATTAGGACTCTAAAAATAGAGTCCTTTTTATTGTTTAATTAAAATAAATTCATTAATAGTAACATTTGTTACATAATTAATTGAGTAAAAAATGTATACTGTAAATTACAGCAAAACATTAATTCGTCAAAAATTATTAATATATTTTATATAGATTGTTTTTATATGCATTTGAATATTTAATGTACTATATAGGACATGATATTTAATATAATAAATTATTCAATATTGGAGGAAAAGATATGAGTTTATTTTTAGGAAAAATTCATTTTTGGTTATTTAATAAGATTTTATGGTTTGAAGGATTAGAAAATGAAATAATTGATGTTGCAAAAAGCCAAGGATTAGATATTTCAAAATTACAAAGAGAAATTGAAGGTAAGTATGGAGATAAGCTACCGAATAAATCTCTTAATGAAATTATAGATACAAGTAATATTCATGGATGGTTACAAGAAAAGATACATTCATCAGAAGGAAGAGTAGCGGCTTGGACGACTATCATAATAAATAATAATATAGAAGCTAAAACAAAACTAGAACAAGTGTATATTAATCAAGGGATCATGGCAGCAAAAGAAGTTAAAGAAGAGGGATTTATCTTAGATAGTGCAGAAGATATATTTAACAAAGTAAATGATTATATATTAGATGGAATGCCATGTGACAGAGTAAATGAAATTATAAATAGTAATGAAAATTTTGTGGAATGGACTAGAAGGAGTTGCGTACATAAAGAAATTTGGGATAAAGAAAATGGTGATGTAGACTACTTTTACTTTTTAAGAAGTTTATGGATTAAAGCTTTTGTAAATGAAATAAATCCTGAATTTGAGTATATAGAAGAGATCACTGGTATAAAATCTATAAAAAGAAAATAAGAATTTTTGTAAAAAGGTAGATGACTTATGTAAAAGTTATCTACCTTTTTGAAGCATGTTATATTTAAATGTCAATTTTACTTATTTGTTTATATTATTAACCAATTTATTTTTAATCTAAATCCAACATCTTTAATATGCAAAGTACAATAATAGCATATATTTTTACCAGGTTATTATTATATTAAAATTGCTGCAGAGCTAGGTAAATACAAGAGTTATATAGGTTGAGGAATGATAATAATAATATTTAAAAATCACTTGGTAAAATTTTTATAATGTGTTACTATTACTGTATTAGAGGAATTTTAACATTTTAAGAATGGCTTATTTTCAATGGATTAACATTAACATGAGATGTATTTAAATTTTAAATAATATAAATTATTCAATTGATATTGCTGGATTAACATTAACATGAGATGTATTTAAATTAAATATATATGTGCTTAGAAAAGGAGAAAGAAAGATTAACATTAACATGAGATGTATTTAAATCTTTCTTCTATAGAGACAGTTCTTTCTCTGCAAAGATTAACATTAACATGAGATGTATTTAAATGCTGATGAAATGGCAAAAACTAAATTAGATAATTTAGATTAACATTAACATGAGATGTATTTAAATTTGTTATTTACTTGGACATCAATTTGAATATTATTTGATTAACATTAACATGAGATGTATTTAAATTTTCTAATTCTGAAATTGTACATTGCATAGCTTGAGATTAACATTAACATGAGATGTATTTAAATATTTTTTCATCTTGAAATAGTTTTTGTATTGTTCCAGATTAACATTAACATGAGATGTATTTAAATTAGGCAGATGAAACTGTTCCATTTGCTTCAACTAACGATTAACATTAACATGAGATGTATTTAAATTTTAGATGGTGAATCTATTACGGGATTAAAAGACCAGATTAACATTAACATGAGATGTATTTAAATATGTCAGGTGTACTTGCATTAATGAATCAAGGCGGGGATTAACATTAACATGAGATGTATTTAAATTTTAATTTTAAATAATCTAATACTAAATAATCAGATAGATTAACATTAACATGAGATGTATTTAAATTATAAAGCCATATTAACTCTAGCTCTACATCTTTTAGATTAACATTAACATGAGATGTATTTAAATGTACCAAATACAGTTGAAATAATGTCTGCTCTTTTGATTAACATTAACATGAGATGTATTTAAATAAATAAATTGAATAGTTGGATTAAAACAGGTGCTAAGATTAACATTAACATGAGATGTATTTAAATCCTCCTATTCTTCATCTATAGGAATTAATATCCTTAGATTAACATTAACATGAGATGTATTTAAATGCATAGAATATATTGAGAAAGTATTTACTTTTTTCAAGATTAACATTAACATGAGATGTATTTAAATGAAAATAATAAATGATACAACTAAAACTTCCCAACAGATTAACATTAACATGAGATGTATTTAAATGATTTAGGAGAGACAATGAAATATGCAGCACCAGTGATTAACATTAACATGAGATGTATTTAAATGAAAGACCTCAAAAATCAGAGCAAACAAATGAGGGGATTAACATTAACATGAGATGTATTTAAATTATAACCTCTTGGTAATGTATCTCCTGTATTAACGCGATTAACATTAACATGAGATGTATTTAAATATTTAAAGTATTCCCTTGGTCTAATGTACTAAAGGATTAACATTAACATGAGATGTATTTAAATAGCGAATACTAGCAAGGATCAATTTAAAGTATTCCCGATTAACATTAACATGAGATGTATTTAAATGCCCAATTATTACTTGGATTAGTAAACCATGCTCTAGATTAACATTAACATGAGATGTATTTAAATGCGTGTCCAACAGATACTATTAATGTTTTAACTCGATTAACATTAACATGAGATGTATTTAAATACGTGATGCTTGGCTATCTAGTGGCAAGTCAGAAGCGATTAACATTAACATGAGATGTATTTAAATTTAAGAATAGGCAATTTAAAAATATCTGTAACAGGATTAACATTAACATGAGATGTATTTAAATTCTAAAAGTCCTTGCAAAACATTTCTTCTTTCACGGATTAACATTAACATGAGATGTATTTAAATTTTTAACTAACCCCCGGAATCTTTTTATAAGCCCATGATTAACATTAACATGAGATGTATTTAAATTAAATTGGCAGAGCGTGGACACATTCCAAGAACAGAGATTAACATTAACATGAGATGTATTTAAATTAAAGTTGTACTGTATTATCTTTTGTTCTTCCTAAGATTAACATTAACATGAGATGTATTTAAATGTATTAAAACCACACCATGCCTTAACTGAATTATATGATTAACATTAACATGAGATGTATTTAAATTTTTTAAACTTCTTATGTTCATACTGTTTTACATTTGATTAACATTAACATGAGATGTATTTAAATGTTCAGATGAAGATTATGATAGTATAAATGAAAAAGATTAACATTAACATGAGATGTATTTAAATGGAAATAAATAATAGTTTAGTAATAAAATCAACAAAGATTAACATTAACATGAGATGTATTTAAATAAACCTAAACTTTCTAAGTATTTTTTGCTAAGCAAGATTAACATTAACATGAGATGTATTTAAATAAGTTATCATTTAATTTTCTCATAATTTTATACCCGATTAACATTAACATGAGATGTATTTAAATCGTTTTAGTGCTAATATGACTAAAACACCAGATGGATTAACATTAACATGAGATGTATTTAAATTATGTAAATGATGAAAGTAAGGTTCTTATTGATATAGATTAACATTAACATGAGATGTATTTAAATTTAAATGTCGCTGAAAAATCTGTTCTTTCCCACCATGATTAACATTAACATGAGATGTATTTAAATCTAAATCGACCTCTTAGCCACTCACCAGATTTTCGATTAACATTAACATGAGATGTATTTAAATTAGAAGAATCTGAATAATGAGTAAGAGTTTTATCTAAGATTAACATTAACATGAGATGTATTTAAATGAATATTGCTAGAGCATGGTTTACTAATCCAAGCAAGATTAACATTAACATGAGATGTATTTAAATCTTTAAAGAAAAATGGAGTTCATAGAGCATTAGGTGATTAACATTAACATGAGATGTATTTAAATATTTTAGGTATAAGGGATAAAGTTAAAAACTTTGTGATTAACATTAACATGAGATGTATTTAAATTTTATACGAAATCTTTTAGCCTCACAATTTAATTTAGATTAACATTAACATGAGATGTATTTAAATATTCAAATCATTAGAATATGAAACATGGGAAAAGGGATTAACATTAACATGAGATGTATTTAAATCTAAATACGATCATTAATTTTTGTGAAATTTTATTAGATTAACATTAACATGAGATGTATTTAAATGCATCAACCTCTTCTACATCTTCTAATACTCCATACCGATTAACATTAACATGAGATGTATTTAAATCGATTATTCCCTCCTGCCTAAATTATTATACAATGATTAACATTAACATGAGATGTATTTAAATTCTTTAAAAAAACCTATTTCCGGCACGTCAGGCTTGGATTAACATTAACATGAGATGTATTTAAATATTAACTCTTTACTAGCTGCTCTTTTATTGCTGTGATTAACATTAACATGAGATGTATTTAAATGAATCACTTATCTGAACATCATGCTGCATACTTGGATTAACATTAACATGAGATGTATTTAAATTACTAACTTAGGATTGATAGAAAGTGAGGTGAATATGATTAACATTAACATGAGATGTATTTAAATTTTAAAGAGTAACTTCTTTGTCTAAATTCTGAATAGATTAACATTAACATGAGATGTATTTAAATTATTATATGGCTTTGTCCTTGCAGTGTTAAAGAAAAGATTAACATTAACATGAGATGTATTTAAATTTAACTCTTTAGTATTCATATGCTATCCTCCAACAGATTAACATTAACATGAGATGTATTTAAATTTAATTTTCATAATCCAATCCTCTCCATATTCACGATTAACATTAACATGAGATGTATTTAAATAATAAGAGATATGAGTTCTATTGTGCTTGATTTAAGATTAACATTAACATGAGATGTATTTAAATATTGGAGATAATATACATAAAGCATAAATGATTTGATTAACATTAACATGAGATGTATTTAAATTTGTTTTTGTTTCGTATTCTAAAGTTACTGCTCCGATTAACATTAACATGAGATGTATTTAAATTTAGAAGGGTGATAAGAATAACTTTTTGTTCTGCGATTAACATTAACATGAGATGTATTTAAATCGTTTAGAAAACGACATTTTAGAAATGTTAGAGAAGATTAACATTAACATGAGATGTATTTAAATTGTAATAATTCTAAAACCTCTGTCTGTAGCACATCTGATTAACATTAACATGAGATGTATTTAAATTATTTTTTCTGGTCTTTTAAAATGTGGTGAGTGTAGATTAACATTAACATGAGATGTATTTAAATGCTCTTCCCATAAAATTAAACCTCCAAATTCAAATAGATTAACATTAACATGAGATGTATTTAAATACATATTTTTTATATTTTTGTTGACTACGTGTAATTGATTAACATTAACATGAGATGTATTTAAATAAATCACTCCCATATGCTATTACACATTGGTTACAAGATTAACATTAACATGAGATGTATTTAAATAGGTATTCATAAAAAATATAATGGATTAACCTTCATGATTAACATTAACATGAGATGTATTTAAATTTTTTTACGTGTCATTTTTTTAACTAATTATCTAACAGATTAACATTAACATGAGATGTATTTAAATAAATAGAATAAACAGAACCAAGACTGGCATAGATAAAGATTAACATTAACATGAGATGTATTTAAATGCTTTTATGTATTTCTTATTTTTACATTTCTCTTTGATTAACATTAACATGAGATGTATTTAAATTCTTCTTTATTTAAATTATAAACTTTATAATTTAAGATTAACATTAACATGAGATGTATTTAAATGTACCATCCATAAGTTTATTGAATGCATCAAGTTGGGATTAACATTAACATGAGATGTATTTAAATCGTGAAACACAATTAATCAAGCTCCTTTACTATCTGATTAACATTAACATGAGATGTATTTAAATCCTTGATAAATATTTACTATATAACTTGTACCTTTTGATTAACATTAACATGAGATGTATTTAAATATATACTAGAACGTCACAGGGCAGTATTTTCGCCTTGATTAACATTAACATGAGATGTATTTAAATTAACCGCAAGCAATACCAGCGACAATAACAAGACCAGATTAACATTAACATGAGATGTATTTAAATCTATACTTTTACTTCTTATTACTTTACCTTCAAAGATTAACATTAACATGAGATGTATTTAAATTCATAAGATTCTAAATTTTGCGAATCTGTATGAACTGATTAACATTAACATGAGATGTATTTAAATATTTTAGAGAATGGCTTAATAATTTGGATTATGAGATTAACATTAACATGAGATGTATTTAAATACTTGATTTTATTATAACATATATTAATTTGATCTGGATTAACATTAACATGAGATGTATTTAAATTTTTCTTTTAACATTTTATCTCCTTTTATATAAAATGATTAACATTAACATGAGATGTATTTAAATGCTTCAGCACACCTACATGGTGCCATAATTGGTTGGATTAACATTAACATGAGATGTATTTAAATCTACTACACATTGATATATCAGTTTTAAAATCATAAGATTAACATTAACATGAGATGTATTTAAATTTGTGGGCAGATACTAAAAACTGTGATGTAGAAAGAGATTAACATTAACATGAGATGTATTTAAATGTTAAAAGATGTAACAGCAAATCTATAAAAATTAGATTAACATTAACATGAGATGTATTTAAATATTTTCACACTTCCAATATTGCCTTCCCATACTTGAGATTAACATTAACATGAGATGTATTTAAATTTTATTTTATTTGCTATTCCTACTACTATTGGCATGATTAACATTAACATGAGATGTATTTAAATCCGTTGCATCGACTATCTCGCCAGTTTCAAATGGAGTGATTAACATTAACATGAGATGTATTTAAATGATAGAACATTAAAGGCTTATAGATATGATATTAATGATTAACATTAACATGAGATGTATTTAAATGCGATTGAAAGTGGTTTAGCATCTCCACGGCTTTTAGATTAACATTAACATGAGATGTATTTAAATTGACCAAGCATACGTTGTATTTCCTCAATAGGCATTGATTAACATTAACATGAGATGTATTTAAATATAAAAACATTATTATCATTTGGATATTGAGTTGAGATTAACATTAACATGAGATGTATTTAAATGTTTCAACACATTCATTAATAATAGTTTCAAAATTTTGATTAACATTAACATGAGATGTATTTAAATAAAACAAAACAACGATTGCCAACCTTAATTTTTTTTAGATTAACATTAACATGAGATGTATTTAAATGTTATTGCAAAATATACCTCATATTCGTTCTTATCTAGATTAACATTAACATGAGATGTATTTAAATTATTTTGCTATTGCGAAACAATCATTTCTTTTTGTTGATTAACATTAACATGAGATGTATTTAAATATTTTATCAAAATTATCATTGAAAATATTAATGTCAGATTAACATTAACATGAGATGTATTTAAATTTCTTTAAATTTAATAAAAACAAATGATGGATATTGATTAACATTAACATGAGATGTATTTAAATATGATAATTTTGATAAAATTGATGATGCAATAGGGATTAACATTAACATGAGATGTATTTAAATTAATCAGAAAAAACTGAACCTTTAAGCATTTTAATAGATTAACATTAACATGAGATGTATTTAAATAAAGAGAAGATGTTATAGAGGTGGCAAGACAAGAGTGATTAACATTAACATGAGATGTATTTAAATAGATGTATGAAGATTTAGGAAGTTATGCAAAAATTCGATTAACATGAGATGTATTTAAATAAAGTTTTAATTGTATGAGTAACCTTTGGAGGATAATTTTAAAATAATTGCTATATTATTACATAAAAATAGGAGTAAGAAAAAACTTCTTTAGATTAAGTTTATAAACTACAATATATAAGATATAATATAAATATATTAAGAAAATATAATAGTAGTGATAAGTAAGAAGGGCATGAAATAACTTGATTAAAAAGCATGATTTTAATGCCCACATTTAAATGTATTTATTAATCTATTAGAAGCCTTTGAAATTGAAATAGTAGAATTACTTTTTCCAGAGATATTTGATAATATTGTATGAGAACTTGGAACTGAAAGTCTAGATCAAGAATTACAAGAAATTCAAAAGGATATTTTTGATAAAGATAGTGCAGAAAAAAATAATATCAGATAAGATAATAAAGGTTAGATTAAAAGATAAACTTAGAAAATACAAGTGAAGATAATCCATTAAGATTAATATTTAAAATGGCAAAAAGCTTATTAGAAACAAAACAAAAAGATGAAGATATTTATGAAGCAAAAATAAGATTAGCAGAAGAATTAGTAATCTATGATAAAGTAAAAAATAAATCTTTACAAATAGCAAAAAATTTACTAGATATTTTAGACAATAAAACAATAGCTATAAAAACTAGATTAACAGAAGAAGAAGTAAATGTTCTTAGGAAAGCAGAAAGTCATTAGTATTCTATAAGAAAGTAGAGTTGTATTAATTGGTTTTTAACTTAATTAATACAACTCTTTTTTGACATTGTTTTATTATTTATATAAGAAGAACTGAGTTGAATTTTAACATCTTTAATATGAATAGATTTAGAGATATATTTGATAGTAGTAATAAGCTAAATTAAAGTTTATTACTGCTATTTTTAATATTAAAATAAATATTTATAAAATTATGTATATTATTAGAATAAAATGTTCATTATATAAGTGCAAGGTTTTATAATGTCATTACTAATAATAAAAATTTGAAGTGAGGGTAAAACATAATGAAAAGAAATAAAAATAAACAATCTGGCGAAAAAATAATTAATTTAAAGAATATTAAAAGTAAAAATATAGTTATAAAAGTAAAATAGTATAGAATTATAACATAAGATGTATTTAAATTTGCTTATAATAAAAATATGTAGAATTAATAGTAACATATGATGTGATATCACTACAATTATTTACAAATAAATCAATTAATAGTAAAATTGTTACAAGGAGGTATGATTATGAATGTATTTCAAATAAAATTAAAAGTTTTTCTTTTAGAAGATATAATTTTAGAAAATTTGCAATCAAATTTAAGTGCATTTATTGATAAAGGATTATCCAAGAATGAAGAACTTTTAAAGTTTCATAAAAGTAATAAATTTAAATATTATTGTTTTGATTCGTTATATCCAATAGAAAAAGATAAAGTTTATAAAAAGAATAATGTATATACATTAACTATTAGGACAATAGATAAAAATTTAGCAAAATTTTTTAATAATGTATTGGTAAATGAATTTGATAATTATATAAAAGCATTAACTTCTGAAATAAGAATAATTCCTAAAAAGCATATTGATAAGATTTATTCTATAACTCCAGCTATTATGAAAAGTAATAATGGTTACTGGAAGAGTAAAATGACTCTAGAAGATTTTGAACGTAGATTAAAAGAAAATCTTATTAAAAAATATAATTCTATATTAGATACCAAAATAAATGAAGATTTTGATTTGTATACTACAATAGAATTTAAAAATAAAAAACCAATTGCCACATCTTATAAAGAAATAAAACTTTTAGGGGATAAAATTTCTTTAAATATAGCTGAAAATGAAATGGCTCAAAATTTAGCATATATGAGTATTGGGACAGGCATACTTGAGAATAATGGAAGGGGTTTTGGATTTATAAATTATAGATGGCTTTAAGGAGGTGAATATAATTTGTTAAAAGAATGTTTAGAAGTATTTCAACATGAGTTAGAAAAGAAAGGCGATAAAATAATACTAGATACATATGTGCCAGCAGACGGAACTTATGTCATAGTAGAACCTAAAGATGACTCGTTTGGAATTAAGGAAGTAGTTAACATAAAGCAAAATAAGAAAACTAAAGAAATAGATAGAAGTAATAAATACTTTGATAATGTTTGTGCGTGGGATTACAATAGTAAACTTATTGATATGAATAAACCTATAGATGGAAAAAAAGTAATTCATAGCAATAATTATTTTTCTTTTTTTGTAAAGAAAGAGAGTTTAACTAATGGAAAATTAACAGATGAAATAATAGATAGCTATTATGCTATTTTATCTAACCCTAGAGTTAAATATTCTAAGTCTAAGAAAGCAACTAATATATATGAATCTGTTGAAGAAGAAATTGGTTTAGTTAATGTAGATACATTAAAAAATATAAAAGCATGGATTAAGGAAAATATATTTAATTTAACAATTGATATTAGTGGTAAGGATTATTTAAAAGTATTCTTTAACTATCCTACTGAAAATTATAAAAGAGAAGGAATGAGGTATTTAATTCCTAATATTTATAATAGTAATGATTTTAATGTGAATTTTAATAATAATATTTATGGTTTACCAAATGATAATATGGGACTTAATTCTAAGAAACCTTATTTGGAAAATAAAAGCAGAAAAGTAGGTGTACCTTATTTAATAGATAAGAAAGAAGTATTACTTCAAAGAAAGTTTTTTGATTACTTAATGAATCTTGTAGCAGTAGGCAAAACAAATATTTACTTTGATAATATTGAAAATGAAATTAAATCATATAAAAATGGTGAATTACCAGAAAGAGAATTTAAAGGCTCATTTTTAAGAATTAAAAAAGGAAAAGAAGTAGAAATACATGATTATGATATTATAACTGGATATAAATACAATTTAACTAAAAAATTAAAATTTAGGAATATTTTAGATTTAGATTTAGCTTCAAAAAATGTATCTACTCAAAAATATGGTTTGTGTACTACAGTAAAGGAGTTTCAAGATATATTAAATGAGGTATTTTTTTCAAAGTTTTTAATTACAAATTATTTTACAGAACCAGGAGACTTGAAAATAAATGATGGATCATTAAAGAGTAACTTATTACTAGCTAGAGAATCTTTATTTAATTGGATATATAAAGGAATAGATAATGGAGTTTTTAAAATTTTAAATAGAGTTTCTTTAAGTTTAGTAAAGGGGTCTATTGTAAACGGATATATTATTAAGGCATCCCATCAGTTTAATTTGAGATGGTCACTTATTGAATATTTTAAGGAAGGAAATGATGATATGGCTAATATAATATTTGACTTGAAGGAAACTTTAAGAAAAAAAATAAATGCGCCTACAACAGATAAAATTGAAAATGATGATGAATATTATTTTGCAGTAGGACAATTAGTAAATTATTTATTATCTAAGAACAAAGGTAAGAAGAAACCACATTCTTTAGCTAATCCATTTATTAATGGTAAAAATAATGAAGTTATAAAAGAGAAACTTAGAAATTTCTATAAGAAATATAATTATGATATTGATATGAATGGAAGAAGATTTAAGAATTTATATGCAATGATTTTAGGATATAAACCTGAAAGTACTGTGAATCAAGATATGATTATTGCAGGATATTTAAATAGTAGTTTAATTTACGAAAGTGACAATAAGGAGGAAGTGTAAATGAATAAGAGAGTTTATGGAGTAATTGGAATTTCATCTGTTATGGCAAATTGGAATGCAGATTTTACTGGATACCCAAAGACAACTTCAAACGGGGATACATTTGGAAGCGATAAAGCTTTAAAATATCCAATGAAAAAAATGTGGGATAATAATGGAGAAAAAGTTTTATATATTAAATCTATGAGATTTTCAGAAAAAAAAGGTGAAGTTCAATTAGTCCCAAGAGCCTTAAAAGAAAGATATGAGCAAATTTTTAATGTTGAAGACTTAAAGAAATGCAAAAATACCAAAGATGTTTTGGTGAATTTATTTAGTGCAATTGATGTTAAGAATTTTGGAGCAACTTTTGCAGAAGAAGGTAATAACATATCTATAACTGGAGCTGTTCAAATCGGTCAAGGATTTAATAAATATGAAGATACAAATCCAGAAGAACAACAAATACTTTCGCCTTTTAGAGATGGTTCAAAAGATAGTAGTGATTCTGATGAAGCTAAAAATTCAACTCTTGGAACTAAGATTGTAAGTAATGAAGCACACTATTTTTATCCATTTACAATAAATCCACTTGCATATAAGGAATTTGTAGAACTTGGTGTAACTGATGGTTACACTGAAGAAGATTATGATAAATTTAAGAAAGCTTCTTTAGTAAGTGCAACATCATTTGCAACTAATTCAAAGGTAGGATGTGAAAATGAATTTGCTTTACTTATAGAAACTGAAGAAGATTTATATCTTCCTAATTTATCAGAGTTTGTGATCTTTAATAAAGATAAAGGTAAAAACATTATAAAGCTAGAGTGTTCAGATTTAATTAATTCTGTTTCTGATAAAGTTAAGAATATTGAAATTTATTATAATCCATATACAACTATCCTTGAATCTGAAATAAAAGGAGCTAAAGTTTATAATATATTTACACAAGAAGAGGTGTAAAATATGAAGGTTTTAAAGTTTAAATTGAGCGGAAAAACAGCATTTTTTAAGAAACCAGATGTAAATACTTATCTTTATTTTACTTATGGAAATATTCATAAAGTAGCTTTATTAGGGTTATTTGGCTCCGTGCTTGGATATGGTGGATATAATCAAATGAAGCTTAAGGAAGAATTAAGCGAAAAAAAGAAAAAAGATGAAGTTAAAATTAAATTTCCAGAGTTTTATGAAAAACTAAAAGATCTAAAGGTATCTATAGCACCTAGTAATGAAAAGGGATTTATACCTAAGAAAGTGCAGTGCTTTAATAATTCTGTTGGATATGCATCAAAAGAACAAGGAGGCAATTTAATAGTTAAGGAACAATGGCTTGAAAATCCTTCTTGGGATATATATGTTTTAATTGAAAATGAAGAAAGTCAAAAAATTGCAGATAATTTAATTAATCATAAAGCTGTATATTCACCATACCTAGGTAAAAATGATCATTATGCTGACATATCTAATGTAGAATTGCTGGATACAGAGTCTATATTAGATGGAAGTAATGTTAATAAAATTAATTGTCTTTTTACTAAAGAATCTTTTAAAGTAGTTTTGGATGAAGAAGATGAGTATGAAGATGATATTTATGAAGAAACTTTTAAGTATGAAGAAAAATTACCTATTGTCCTAAATGAAGATACTAATATGTATGAGTTAAAAAGCTTTTTATATACAAATATGAAAGTATGCAGTGATAGCAAATGTAGTGTATATAAGATTAAAAATAATAATATTGTATTTTATTAATTAAATAAGACTAGTAGAAATTTATTAATATTAATAGGACAAATCTATTAGGATGTGAACTTCAGGAGGGGGAACCCTCCTTTAAATTTAGGAGGATTTAATTTGTATTTTGATGAAATTAATGTAATTAATACAGAAAATTTAATAAGTAGTAAATATGATTTCTATGCTCATTTAAAGGAAGTCAAAAATAATAATGAAGTTAACCAAGATGAAAAAGAGTTCATAAGAAAAGAAACACTAAAAGAACATACCAATCTGTGTAAAGAGTATTTTAATAAAATATTTAAATCAAAAGAATTAGACAAGATATTTTTAAATTTTGAAAATATATATTTTAAAGACTTAAGTGATGATGGCAGAAAAGTTTTTAGAGAGCTTTTAATAAATACAATTGCATTTCATGATATTGGTAAAATAAATCCATACTTTCAAATTAAAAATATGGATAATCCTTTAAAAGAAGATGTAGAAAGTTTTAGTCAAATTGGTACAAGGCATTCAATAATATCAGCTGTATTATATATAGATTATTATCTTAATAAAGTATTAAGTTTAGAATTAGCAGAAAAAAAGCAAGTGAGAACAATATTGTTTTTAAATGCGTACATTATATCTAAGCATCATGGAAATTTAGATGATTTTTTAGGTTTTTTAGATATGTTTTATGATGGTGGAGATGGAGTCAAAGTAATTAATATATTTGAAAATAATTATAGAAAAATTTATACAAAAGAATTTGTTTTATCAGAGAATAAAATAAAAAAGCAATGTGACAATACAAAGAAATATATTAAAAGAACAAGTGAAGAGAATACAATTGTTTTATATACATATAGCAAATTATTATATTCGTTGCTTGTAGCTTGTGACTTTTATTCTACTAGTGAATTTATGAGTGGCACTAAGATAAAGACTTTTGGTGAATTAGAAGAAATAGATGAATTTTACCATGTATATAAAGATACAGAAGTATATAAGAGTATAAGAAAATATGAATCTAATGATTATACAAATGAAAATAAAGATTTGAAAAATGAAAAAGATATTAATATATTAAGAAATGAGATGTTTTTAGATGCAGAAAGAGAATTATCTAAAAATAAGGATGAGAACATATTCTTCTTAGAAGCACCAACAGGTAGTGGTAAAAGCAATGTATCTATGAATTTAAGTTTTAAACTAATAGAAGATAATACGGAGCTTAAAAAGATATTTTATGTATATCCTTTTAATACATTGGTGGAACAAAACTTAGAAACTTTAAATAAAATTTTTGGGAAAGATAAAGAAATACTAAATAAGATAGCTATTATAAATTCTATATTTCCTATAAAGATGGATAAAAAAGATAAAGGATTAGCAGAGGAGGAAACAGATTATAAGTATTATGCTAAAGCATTATTAAATAGACAATTTTTAAATTATCCAATGATTTTAACTACTCATGTAAGTTTATTTAATACAATGTTTGGTTTTTCAAAAGAAAGTGCATTTGGATTTCATCAATTAGCTAATTCTATAATAGTTCTAGATGAAATTCAAAGTTATAAGAATATTATTTGGAGTGAAATAATATCATTCTTAAATAATTTTGCTAAAGTTTTGAATATAAAATTAATAATAATGTCAGCAACTTTACCAAATCTTAATGCTTTAATTAATGTTGAAGATAGTGTTAAAGATATTAATTCAGAAGAAATAAAGCTAGGTAAAGATGATTTGGATAGTGCAAATTTAATTAAGAACAGAGAAAAGTATTTTTCTAATTCACTATTTAAAGATAGAGTAAAAGTAAGCTATGAACTTATGGATTTAGATGATACATTAGATGTACTTTATAAACATGTAAAAGAAAATAGTAAAAGGAAAAAGAAGATACTTATTGAGTTTATAAAAAAGCAAAGTGCATATGATTTCTATAATAATATTAAGGAAGATATAGAAAATGACGAATTAAATCTAATTATAGAGCTTATGACAGGTGATGATAATGCTATAGAGCGAAAAAGGATTTTAGATCTAATAAGTAGTGAAGAAGATAAAAAAAGAGGAATAATATTAATTTCTACCCAAGTTATTGAAGCAGGAGTAGATATTGATATGGATATAGGATATAAGGACATTTCTAAGTTAGATAGTGATGAACAATTTATGGGGAGAATCAATAGATCATGCAAAAGAAAAGGAGAAGTATACTTTTTTAATTTAGATAAGACGGATTTAATATATAAAAATGATGTTAGAGTTAATACTGATTTAAGTTTATTAAATGATGAAATGAGAAAAGTTTTAGTGAATAAGAATTTTAATAAGTATTATGAACCCGTACTTAATATGATAAAGGTTAAGTACAATGAATCTTTTAATGAAAGTAATTTAAAAAATTTCTTTAAAGAAGTAGTTGGGAAGCTTAATTTTATAGATGTTGAAAGAAGAATGAAACTTATAGAAGAGAATAATTGGAACATGTCTGTTTATTTAGGTAGAACTATAAAAAAGAATGAAAATAATAAAATCATAGAAATTGATGGAAGAGAAGTTTGGAAAGAATATAAAAGTCTTTTAAATAACAATTCTATGGATTATTCAGAAAAGCAATTTAAGTTATCTGTAGTAAAAAGTAAAATGAATTACTTTATTTATGAGATTAAAAAGAATGTTGATTTGTCTTATACTGATAAAATTGGAGAACTTTATTATATAGAAAATGGAGAACAATATTTTCAAGGTGAAAAGCTTAATAAAGAGAAATTTGCAAATGAAGTAGGATTATTTTTAGATATTTAATGAAAGGAGATATTATAGTTTGAGAGTAAATGGTACTTTGATTAATTATTATTTCCACTGTAAAAGGCAGTGTTATCTACACGGAAATAGACTTAATTTAGAAGATAACAGTGAGATTGTTAAGATAGGAAAGGCAATTCATGAAGAAAAGGCAGCAAATTCTAATAATACAGAAATAACAATTGATAATATCAAATTAGATAAACTTACATCTGAATATTTAACAGAAGTTAAAAAATCAGATGCAGATATGGAAGCTGGTAAGTGGCAGTTATTATATTATTTAAAAGTGTTGAAAAGCAAGGGAATATTAAGAAAAGGCAAATTGGAATGTGTAGAAAAAAACAAAGCTGATAAAAAAATTGCCTATATTGATTTAAATGAAGAGTTAGAAAAGCAACTTGATAAATATGTAATGGAAATTGAAAAATTAATTTCAGAAAATGAAATACCTAAAGTATTAAACAAACCAGCCTGCAAGAAATGTGCATATTATGAATATTGCTATATTTAATAAATTTTATTACTTAAAATATTAAAAATATAAATTAGGGTAGACGGAGGATTTATATGGGAAGTACAAGATATATATCATCGATGGGAGAATTGACTAGAAAAGATAACTCATTATGTTTTAGAAGAAATGGAAAAAATGTATATATCCCAATTGAAAATACTAAAGAAATTTACTGTCTAAATGAGGTAAGTATAAACACAAAATTGTTAGATTTCTTATCAAAGAATAATGTGGTGGTTCATTTCTTTAATTACTTTGAAGGTTATAGTGGAACATTTTATCCTAAAGATCAATATAATAGTGGAAGATTACTAGTAAAACAAGTTGAAAAATATAATACATCTAGATTAATTATTGCAAAAGCCATAGTAAAAGGTATAGGACTTAATATAAGTGAAGTTTTATATCATTACTATAAACATAATAAAAAAGAAGTAAAGAATACTATAGATTGGATTAAAGATGAGTTTTTTAATAGAGTAGAAAATTCACAAAATATAAAAGAGCTTATGGCTGCTGAAGGGGAAGTATGGCAAAGATTTTATAGTGAATTTAAAAATTTTTTACCAGAGGACTTTATTATTAATAAGAGAGTAAAAAGACCACCTGATAATCCAATAAATGCACTTATTTCTTTTGGAAATTCGCTTTTATATACAAAAACAATTTCGGCAATTTATAGAACACATTTAGATCAAAGAATAAGTTACTTGCATGAACCCTCAGAGGGGAGGTTTTCCTTGAGTTTAGATATAAGCGAAGTTTTTAAGCCCGTAATAGTATATAAGACAATATTTGATTTAGTTAATAATAAAAAATTGCAAGTAAGTAAGCATTTTGATAAGAAAGTAAATTACTGTTTATTAAATGAAGAAGGTAAAAAGATATTTATTGCGGCATTTGAAGATAGGCTAGAAACTGTCTTTAATCATCCTAAATTAAAAAGAAGAGTCAGTTATAGAACTGCGATGAAGCTTGATTGTTATAAACTTATAAAATATATAATGGAAGAAAAAGAGTTTATACCATTTAGATTGAAAGAAGGATTTTGATTTTTATAGAGTAGTTATGAATTAGGCTTTTTAACAGTAATAAGAGAACTCAAAATGTATTTATTTTATATGGAGGATTTTTAATGAGTAAAATTAGTAATTATAATTATGCTTTTGTTTTTTATGATGTAAATGAAAAACGTGTAAATAAAGTATTTAAAGTATGTAAAAAATACCTATCACATTTTCAAAAATCTGTATTTAGAGGAGAAATGTCTCCATCTAAATTAATAAGGTTCAAAAAAGATATAAACTCAGTAATAGATAAAAGTGAAGATTTTATTTGTATAATAAAATTAATGAATGACAATGTTTTTGGAGAAGAAATACTAGGGGAAACTTCAAATGCAACAGGCGAAGATTTAATAATATAAGATAGAAAAAGCATTAAAAAATACTATATTTTTACCAGGTGATTATTCAAAAAGACTCGCATCCCGTGAAACTGGCTTTGCTAGGAAATGGTATAAAATCTATAAAAAGAAAATAAGAATTTTATAAATTTGTTATTAAAATATTACTGGAAATTTTGTTTTGCAGTAATATTTTTTTTGTTTTTAGTAGAGTTTTAAAAAAATTTAATCACTCAGGGATAAAAATTGTATTGAAAAATCTTTTTTACAACAATATAATGATATTAAACAAAAAATAACAATTAAATAAGAAACTAGCTATTAAAACACCAAAAATGTAGAAAGGAAGGGAGACAACTGAAGGAATTATTGAACTTAAATGATATTTTAGACATAGAAGTATTTCAAAAAATACAAGATGATATAGCTGAAGCTACAGAAATGTCAATAATTACTGTGGATTACAAAGGTAAGCCAGCTACAAAACATAGTAAATGTAGTGACTTTTGTAAATTTATGAGATCTAGCAAATCTTATTTTGAATTATGTGAGAGATGTGATTCAAGAGGGGGACTAGAGGCCCTTAGAATTGAAAAACCATACATATATAAATGTCATAAAGGATTAGTTGATTTTGCTACACCTATAATAATAAATGGTCAACATTTGGGTTCGGTTATGGCAGGGCAAGTTCTGATAGATGATGAAGATATAGATTTAGAGGAAATAGTGGCAATAAAAAATGATTTTAATGACTTAAGTAAAACTGATAGGGAAGAAGTTTTAAACCTTTACAAAGAATTGCCAAGAGTTAGTTTTAGTAAAATACAATCAGTTGCTCAAATGATGTTTCATATAAGTAATTATATTGTTGAAGAGGCTGTGCTAAAAATGGCACAAAAAGAGCTAAATGAAAAAAATATGAAATTTATAGAAGCAAAAAAAGCTAAAGTAGAGCTTGAAAAAGAATTTAAGTCTTGTCAATTAAAAGCATTGCAATCTCAAATAAATCCTCATTTTTTATTTAATGTTTTAAATAGTATTTCATCACTTGCAATAATAGAAGAGGCTCCAAAAACTCAAGAAGTTATTTATGATTTATCTAAAATGCTAAGATATACATTAAAAAAAGCTAACAAGATAGTTACTCTGGAAGAAGAGTTAGACTATATAACAGCATATTTAAATCTTCAAAAAGTTAGATTTGTAGATAGGCTAAATTATGATATTAATATAAAATCAGAGTTTAAAAATATTAAAATACCATTTATGGTTGTTCAGGTATTTGTTGAAAATTCAGTGGTTCATGGATTAGAAACTAAGGAAAGTGGAGGTTGTATAAAAATTTATACAGAAGAAAATAATGCTCATTTGAATATATACATAGAAGACAATGGAACGGGTATATCAAGACAAAAACTTAATGAAATAAGAGAACAATTAAGTTTTAAATTTGATAATAACATAGATAAAATAGGTATAAATAATGCAAATAAGAGAATGGGCTATTGCTATGGTGAAGATTATGAGATACATATAGATAGTAAGATAAGAAATGGTACAGTAATAAAGATTACTATACCAAAAGAAGTATGATTAGGAGTTTTATAATGCTTAAAATAATGATAGTAGATGATGAAGCACTAGAAAGACAAGCGTTAAAAATGGTTATTGGTAATACAGAATACGCAAATGTTATAGCAGAAGCTAGTAATGGAAGGGAAGCTATTGAGTTTAATAAAAAATTTAATCCAGATGTAATAATAATGGATGTAAAGATGCCTGGAATAGATGGAATAAAGGCTTCTCAAATAATAAAAGAAGAATACCCTAATAAAATTATAATAATGGTTACTGCTTATGATGATTTTGAACTTATGCGTAAAGCATTGGTTTTAGGGGTCAATGATTATATATTGAAGCCATTTAAACCTGATGAAATTTCAGCAATAATGAAAGAGCTATTCGTTAATTTAAAAATTAACGAAGATTGCGAAGAAGAAATAAATAAAGATACAATAATTTTTTCGGAAAGTGAATCTATTATTAATCCATCTATAGAATATATAGAAAAAAGTTTAAATGAAAATATAACTTTAGAAAAAATGGCTAATTTATGTAATTTAAGTACTTGTTATTTTAGTAAACTCTTCAAAAGAGAAATGGGAGTAAATTTCACGGTTTACGTTAATGAAAAGAAAGTTGGAAAAGCAAAGGAAATGCTCGAAAATACAAATACGCCAATTTTAAATATATCATTAGATTTGGGATTTGAAGATTGTGGATATTTTATTAGAGTTTTTAAAAAATATGAAGGAATTACTCCTAAAAAATATAGAGAAATTATTAAAACAAAATAGATTGTTAAAAAATATAATGAATATTATTAAGTTTTTACTATATTCATAAAAAAATAGTCCTATAACTTTAAGGTTTAGGACTATTTTTTTATAGTTAAAAGTTTCAAAAAAGAAAGTGAGCAAAAAAATGACATTTTAAAACTAAAAAGTTAACAATAAAATGCAAGAAAAAAGCAAAAAAATGCAATGAGTTTTGTCAGAAAATTTAGTACAATCAAATCATGATAAAAAAATAACAAAGCAAACATAACTTAAAGTCAAAATATAAAATGTTATGTTCAGGGGAGGAAATGCAAGTGAAATCAAAAAGATTCCAGGTTTTAGCTAAGCGTCCTGTAAATCAAGATGGTCTTATTGGAGAATGGCCAGAAGAAGGGTTAGTAGCAATGAATAGCGCTAACGATCCAAAATCTTCAATAAAAATTGAAAATGGAACAGTAGTAGAGCTAGATAACAAAAAAAGAGAAGACTTTGATATGATAGATAGATTTATAGCTGACTATGCAATCAATTTAGAAAATGCAGAAAAAGCTATGAGTTTAGATTCAGTAGAAATAGCAAGAAAACTTGTAGATATAAATGTTAGTAGAGATGAGATAGTTGACATAACAACATCTATAACACCAGCTAAGGTGGTAGAAGTTGTGTCACACATGAATGTTGTTGAAATGATGATGGCTCTTCAAAAAATGAGAGCAAGAAAAACACCTTCAAATCAATGTCACGTTACAAACTTAAAAGATAACCCAGTTCAAATTGCAGCAGATGCAGCAGAAGCAGGAATAAGAGGTTTTTCAGAACAAGAAACTACAGTTGGTATAGTTAGATATGCTCCATTTAATGCATTAGCTATATTAATAGGTTCACAAGTAGGTCGTGGAGGAGTTTTAACTCAATGTTCAGTTGAAGAAGCTACAGAACTTGACCTTGGTATGAGAGGACTTACAAGTTATGCAGAAACAGTTTCAGTATATGGAACTGAAGCAGTATTTACAGATGGAGATGATACTCCATGGTCAAAGGCATTCTTAGCATCAGCTTATGCTTCAAGAGGTCTTAAAATGAGATATACATCAGGTACAGGTTCAGAAGCATTAATGGGATATTCAGAAGGAAAATCAATGCTTTACCTAGAGTCAAGATGTATATACATAACTAAGGGTGCTGGAGTTCAAGGACTTCAAAATGGTGCAGTTAGTTGTATAGGTATGACAGGAGCAGTTCCATCAGGAATAAGAGCAGTACTTGCTGAAAACTTAATAGCAGCAATGCTTGATATAGAAGTTGCGTCAGCAAATGACCAAACTTTCTCACATTCAGATATAAGAAGAACAGCAAGAACATTAATGCAAATGCTACCAGGAACAGACTTCATATTCTCAGGATATAGTGCAGTTCCAAACTATGATAACATGTTTGCAGGTTCAAACTTTGATGCTGAAGACTTTGATGATTACAACGTTCTTCAAAGAGACTTAATGGTAGATGGTGGATTAAGACCAGTATCAGAAGAAGAAACAATTGCAATTAGAAATAAAGCAGCAAAAGCAATACAAGCAGTATTTAGAGAATTAGGATTCCCTGCTATAACTGATGAAGAAGTTGAAGCAGCAACTTATGCTCATGGAAGTAAAGATATGCCTGAAAGAAACATAGTTGAAGACTTAAAGGCAGCAGAAGAAATGCTTAAGAAGAGAGTAAGTGGATTAGATATAGTTAAAGCATTAAGCACTGGTGGATTTGATGATGTTGCAGGTAACATATTAAACATGCTTAAGCAAAGAGTAACTGGAGACTACTTACAAACATCAGCTATATTAGATAATGATTTTGATGTTATAAGTGCAGTTAATGATAAAAATGACTATATGGGACCAGGAACTGGTTATAGAATTAGTCCAGAGAGATGGGAAGAAATAAAGAACATCCCTAACGTAATAAAACCAGAAGATATAGAGTAAGGGTAGAGGTGAGCAATATGGAAAATACAACAAATCAATATGTTATACCAAAGCTTCAGCTTACTGAAGTAGGAGAAGCAAAAGTTGGAACTAAGGTAGATGAAGTTGTTATAGGATTAGCACCAGCTTTCCTTAAGTTTCAAAGCAAGACATTAGTTAATGTATCACACAATGATATATTAACAGAAATTATAGCTGGAATAGAAGAAGAAGGACTAAAGGCTCGTGTTGTTAGAGTAATAAGAACATCTGACGTTTCATTTATATCAAATGATGCAGCAAAACTAAGTGGATCAGGAATAGGTATAGGAATACAATCAAAAGGAACAACAGTTATCCATCAAAAAGATTTACTTCCTTTAAATAACTTAGAATTATTCCCACAAGCACCACTATTAACACTAGAAACTTATAGATTAATAGGAAAGAATGCAGCAAAATATGCTAAGGGAGAATCACCAACACCAGTTCCTACAAAGAACGATCAAATGGTTAGACCTAAGTTCATGGCAATAGCTGCCCTATTTCACATAAAAGAAACTAAACATGTAGAAATTGGAGCAAAACCAATAGAAATTGAAGTTAAATTTTAATTTGAAGGGAGAATAACTTTTATGGAACAAAGAAAAATGAATCCACAAGATTATCCTTTGGCTACAAAAAGACCTGAAAGCATAAAGACACCAACAGGAAAAAATCTACAAGATATAACCCTAGAGAACGTATTAAAAGGAGATATTAAAGCAGAAGACGTTAGAATATCACCAGAAACTTTAGAAATGCAAGCTCAAATTGCTGAAGGTATGAAGAGAGATGCTATAGCTAGAAACTTTAGAAGAGCAGCAGAACTTATAAAAGTTCCAGATGATAGAATTCTTGAAATATATAATGCATTAAGACCAAATCGTTCAACAAAAGAAGAGCTTTTTGCAATAGCTGAAGAACTTGAAACAGTTTATGGCGCAAAAGTTAATGCTGATTTTGTAAGAGAAGCTATTGAAGTTTATGAGGCAAGACAAAAGTTAAGACAAGAATAATTGGCTTTGAATTAAGGAGGAAATTTAATGAAAATAATTGCAGGTGTAGACATTGGTAATGCTACAACGGAAGTAGCGTTATCAAAGGTTGAAAATGGAAACGTAGAGTTTCTTTCAAGTGGCATAGTTCCAACAACAGGAATAAAAGGCACTGAAGAAAACATAGATGGAGTATTTTCCTCTTTAAAAGGAGCTTTAAAAAAAGTAAATTTAGAACTTAAAGATTTGAACTTGGTTAGAATCAATGAAGCAGCCCCTGTTATAGGTGATGTTGCTATGGAAACTATTACTGAAACTATAATAACAGAATCTACAATGATTGGACATAATCCATCTACTCCAGGTGGTGTAGGTACTGGAATAGGAAAAACTATATATATTGAAGATTTAGACAACTTAGAAGTAGATAAAATTGAAGAAAATCAATTTATTCCGTTAATTTTAAATAGAGTTAACTTCTTAGAGGCTGCAGCTAGAATTAATGCTGCAACTCAAAGAGGTATAAACATAACATCAGCAATAGTTCAAAGAGATGATGGAGTTCTAATTAATAATAGATTAGAAAAGAAAATACCTATAGTAGATGAAGTAATGTTTTTAGAAAAAGTTCCAGTAGGAATGAAAGCTGCAGTAGAGGTTGCTGCACAAGGTGATGTTGTTGAAACTTTATCTAATCCATACGGTATTGCTACAGTGTTTAATTTAACATCAGAAGAAACAAAAATGATAGTACCAATATCTAGAGCTTTAATAGGAAATAGATCTGCAGTAGTAATAAAAACACCTAAAGGTGATGTTCAAGAAAAAAGTATACCTGCAGGTAAAATCCATATAAATGGATTAAAAAGAAAAGAAGTTGTAGATGTAGAACATGGTGCAGAAAAAATAATGGATGCAGTTAACTTATGTGTTCCAATTCAAGATGTTAAAGGCGAAGCTGGTACAAATGCTGGTGGAATGTTAGAAAGAGTAAGACAAGTAATGGCAAATCTTACAAAGCAAAAAATATCAGATATCACAATTCAAGACTTATTAGCAGTTGATACTTTTATACCTCAAATGGTAAAAGGTGGTCTTGCAGCAGAATTCTCAATGGAAAATGCAGTAGGAATAGCTGCTATGGTTAAAGCTGATAAACTTCAAATGCAGATGATTGCAGATAAATTACAAGGACAATTAAATGTTCCTGTTGAAGTTGGCGGAGTAGAAGCTGATATGGCTATAAGAGGAGCATTAACAACTCCAGGGAGTAGTACACCACTTGCAATCTTAGATATGGGAGCAGGATCTACTGATGCATCAATAATAAATAAGCAAGGTGAAATTTGTTCAATTCATTTAGCTGGAGCAGGTAACATGGTAACTATGCTTATAAAGTCAGAACTTGGATTAGAAGATTTCAATTTAGCTGAAGATATTAAAAAACATCCATTGGCAAAGGTAGAAAGCTTATTCCATATAAGACATGAAGATGGAACAGTAGAGTTTTTCGAAAAACCATTAGAACCAGAAGTTTTTGCTAAGGTTGTAATCTTAAAAGATGGAATGCTTGTGCCAATAGATGGACAAAATTCTTTGGAAAAAATTAGGAACATAAGAAAATGTGCTAAAGAAAAGGTGTTTGTAACTAACTGCTTAAGAGCATTAAAAATAGTATCACCTACAGGAAATATAAGAGACATTGAATTTGTTGTATTAGTAGGTGGATCTTCATTAGATTTCGAAGTTCCTCAAGTAGTAACTAATGCTTTATCACAATATGGAGTAGTAGCTGGAAGAGGAAATATCAGAGGAACAGAAGGTCCAAGAAATGCTGTAGCTACAGGACTTGTATTAGCTTTTGATGGAAATGGAGAAATTAAGTAATGATGATGAGACATTTTAAATATGACATGCCAACCATATGTCTTTATCATTGTTCAACATTAGAAGACTTAACTATATTCAATGAAATTTTATGGGGATTAGAAGAAGAAGGAATACCTTGTAAGGTATCAAGTAAAGAAGATTCCTTAAGTTCAGAAGAGCTTAGTCATATAGCTTCACAAGATTCAAAATTAGCAGTAGGTATAGGTATCGATAAAAGTGGAAAAGTAACATTAACTTTAAATAAACTTAAAAAATATGAACCTTTGTTTACTGTTAGTCTAGATGATGGTGATAAAGTTTTAAGAGCTTTAGGAGCTAATGCAGGAAGATTAGTTAAGGGAATTGCTTTTAAGTAGAGTATAAGGAGTAGTTGTATTATGAAAATTTATACTAAAACAGGTGATAAAGGAACTACCGCTTTATATGGTGGCAGTAGAGTAGATAAAGATAGTTTAAGAGTTGAAGCATATGGAACTGTTGATGAAGTTATTTCATTCATTGGCTTAGCTTATGCTGAGAGTGAAGATAAAGAAGAAAAAAATGCACTCCAAGAAATACAAAAGAAATTATTTGTATTAGGTGCAGAACTTGCTAGTGATGAAAAGGGATTAACATATTTAAAAGAAGTAATAACAGATGAAGATATAGAAAAACTAGAAGTTCTAATAGATAAATATATGGAGCTTGCAGGACCTTTTAATGGATTTGTAACTCCAGGAAAAAATAAAATATCAGCAGCTTTACATGTAGCAAGAACTGTAACTAGAAGAGCAGAAAGAATAATTGCTACACTTAGTAAAGAGGAACATGTTAATGAGCCAGTTAAAATGTATATAAATAGACTATCAGACGTTTTATATGCATTTGCTAGATATAATGAAGAAAAATAGTTTAGGGGGATTAATTTATGAAAAAGTTAAATGAAATAAAACAATTAAGTTTAGAAATAGTAAAAGAAATGGCTAAAGCAGCAGAAGAAAAAGCAGCTAGCATGAATGTACCAGTAATTTTTGCAGCAGTAGATGCTGGAGCAAACTTAATGTTAATGCACAGAATGGAAGATGCTTTCATAACAAGCATTGACATAGCAATAAACAAAGCTTATACAGCAGCATGTTTAAAGCAAGGAAGCCATGGAATAGCTGAATGTGTACAACCAGGACAAAGTCTTTATGGACTTCAACTTACAAACAATTGCAGAATAGTTCCATTTGGCGGTGGACTACCAATAATAGTTGATGGTCAAGTTGTAGGAGCTGTTGGAGTAAGTGGTGGAACTGTAGAAGAAGATATGGCTATAGCTCAAGCTGCAGTAGATGCTTTTAACAAGTAAAAATATCTATAGTATTAACAATGCAAATATATTTTAAATTAATATATAAAAGATTAAATATATGATTAACTAATAGGAGGAATTTACAATGAGAATGTACGATTATTTAGTACCAAGTGTTAACTTTATGGGAGCTGGATGTGTAAAATTAGTAGGAGAAAGATGTCAAATATTAGGCGGAAAAAAAGCTCTAATAGTAACAGATAAATTTTTAAGAAGCATGGAAGGTGGAGCAGTAGAATTAACTGTTAAATCATTACAAGAAGCTGGAATAGAAGTTGCATATTATGATGCAGTTGAACCAAATCCAAAAGACACTAATGTTGCTGATGGATTAAAAATATTCCAAGAAGAAAAATGTGATATGATAGTTACAGTTGGAGGCGGAAGTGCTCATGACTGTGGTAAAGGTATTGGTATAGTTGCTACTCATGAAGGAGATCTTTATGAATATGCTGGAATAGAAACTTTAACTAAAGCTCTTCCACCAATAGTTGCAGTTAACACTACAGCTGGAACAGCAAGTGAAGTTACAAGACACTGTGTTATAACTAACACTAAAACTAAAGTTAAATATGTTATAGTTAGCTGGAGAAACTTACCATTAGCTTCATTCAACGATCCAGAATTAATGGTTAAAAAACCTGCAGGTTTAACAGCTGCTACAGGAATGGATGCATTAACTCATGCTATCGAAGCTTATGTATCAAAAGATGCAAACCCTGTAACTGATGCTGCTGCTATACAAGCAATAAAATTAATATCAAACAACTTAAGACAAGCAGTTGCTTTAGGTGAAAACTTAGTAGCAAGAGAAAACATGGCATACGGTTCATTATTAGCTGGTATGGCATTCAACAATGCTAACTTAGGATATGTTCATGCTATGGCTCACCAACTAGGTGGATTATACGACATGCCACATGGAGTAGCTAATGCTATGCTTCTTCCACATGTTGAAAAATACAACTTAATCTCAAACCCACAAAAATTTGCTGATATAGCAGAATTCATGGGAGAAAACATACAAGGATTATCAGTTATGGAAGCAGCAGAAAAAGCTATAGATGCTATGTTCAGACTTTCAACTGATATCGGAATTCCTACAAGCTTAAAAGAAATGGGAATAAAAGAAGAAGATTTCGAATACATGGCTGAAATGGCATTAAAAGATGGTAATGCATTCAGTAACCCAAGAAAAGGAAACGAAAAAGATATAGTTGCAATATTTAAAGCTGCATTTTAAGATAATTAAAAAGTAGATAATACATAACTATTATGAGAACCCCTTTACTTTTAAAGGGGTTCTTTAAATGAAATTATATAAATTCATAAGATAAATTAATAGAAAAACATAAGATTTTAGGAGGACTAATATAATGAACATGGCAACATTTTTTGCAGAAATGTTTGGAACTTTAATATTAGTATTATTAGGAGATGCTGTTGTAGCTAACGTAATACTTAAGAAAACAAAGGGTCAAAATTCAGGATGGATGGTTATATCAAGCGGATGGGCTGTAGCTGTTGCAATTCCAGTATATATGTTTGGAAATATTAGTGGAGCGCATTTTAACCCTGCAGTTACAATAGCATTAGCTACTGTTGGAAAATTTGCATGGGCTGATGTTCCAATGTATATAGCAGCACAACTTATAGGAGCATTTATAGGAGCAGCTTTAGTTCTTGTTTCTTACTATAATCATTTTCAAGAAACTGAAGATCAAGCTACAAAATTAGGAGTGTTTTGTACAGCTCCAGAAATAAGAAAACCTGTATTCAACTTTATAACTGAGTTTGTAGGAACATTCATATTAATTTTTGCAATAATGGGAGCAACAGCTCAACCATTTGTAAGTGGAACTCAGCCAGTAGCTATAGGTGTAATAATATTAGCAATGGGATTATGTTTAGGTGGTCCAACAGGATATGCTATAAACCCAGCTAGAGATTTAGCACCAAGACTTGCTCACTTTTTATTGCCAGTACCAAATAAAGGTACTTCAGATTGGGGCTATGCATGGATACCAGTAGTAGCACCAATATTAGGAGCAATAGCAGGAGCTTTAATTTACGTAAGTATATTCTAAGATTAGTGTATTTTTAAAATAAGATCTATCTTAGCAAAGTGTTCATGTATACATAAGTAAAGTGAACTGAGTAATTGAACTTAACTTATTGAATATACGAATACATATTTAGTACAGAGCTTAAAAATTAATATGAGATACGAATGAGAGTCTATGTAATGTAGGCTCTTATTCTTTTATAATTAAATATTCACAGGAAATAAAATACACAAAAGAATAATCAAATTGAAGAAATTTATAAGATGATAAATGATGTAGCTAACATTTTCAAATCACTTGGTAAAATTTTTGTAATGTGTTACTATTACTGTATTAGAAGATTTTTTAAATTTCAATAATAGCTTATTTTCAATGATTAACTTTAACATGGGATGTATTTAAATAAAATATGTTGAAGGGGTTCCTCAATAATGGATTGATTAACTTTGAGATGATGGCATTTAAATAGAAAATAATAGAAGAAGGAAGGTGCATACATTGAAAAAAATATAAGTGTAGGATTATCAGATTTTAAAGAATTAATAGAAAATGATAATTACTTTGTAGATAAGAAAAAATATTATGATATATTGAGTAAAAGTGCTTCATTTACAGATACTTGTCATGGAGTTAATTTTTTGATGAAATGTATGCATAAGCATTATGATAATAGAGTTATGTTATTTATAGATGAATATGATATGCCGATCCAAGAAGGATATTTAAAAGGTTATTATGAAATAGAAGTATAAGAAATTTCATTAAAATAATAAAAGAGGTGTATCTAATATAAATAAAATTCTTATTTTAAATCATGATAATATTTTTATAAGTGAAATAGTTAATAGAGCTTTAGCAGATTATTTAAATAATTATTTGTAGAATTTAAGAAAATATAGAAAGTGAGAAAGGAAATGCCAGTATGGATTCAATTTCAAGTAGTACTTTTTCTAGTTTTGACAGGAATGTCTTTTGTTACACCTAAGAAAGTTTTTGAAGGGATAATAATATTAGCAATTATATTTACAACAATAGCTGTATTTACAAAATTCTTACTTATTATTCAGTTTTTAAATATTGGTTTATGTTATAAAATAGGAATGAGCATTATCAATGGTAGAAATAAAATATTTGATGTATATGAAGAAGAAATTAAAATAAATAAATATCAAATGTTTATGAGAAATCATCCTATCGTACTTGCGATTTCAAACGTAGCAATATTAATGATTGTAAGTATAATAGTTACTGCTATTGGTATTTTTTTAAATAACATTGTATAAGAAATATTACAATATTTAAGAAATATAGATAACATAACAAAATAATAGTAAAATTATAGACAAGTTAAAAAATAAATAAAAAAAGTCCTTCATCATATTTCAAAGACGGCAATCAATCTTACTATAAGTGAGTCTATTTATAATACCATTATTTATAGTATCTAAAAAAAGGAGTTAATCTAGATTAATTAAAAATATTTTTATCAAACATTTCTATAAAATTACGTGAAATATTTGATAGAGGTTTATTTTTAGTCCAAATTAATCTTAAATATGACTCAATTGATGGTTCTATTATCTTTTTTATTTTTAGATTAACATTTGGTAAGATATTAGAAGCAGTAAGAGGTAAAATAGAAATTCCAATTCCAGCTTCGGCCCAACTTAAAGATGTAATAATATCATCATTTTTACATATTATCTGTGGTTCAAAGCCTGCTTTATTACAAGCACTTTTTATAACATCATCGTATCTTCGATTAATTATTAATGGCTTATCTTTTAATTCTTTAATGAGAATAGTGTTACTTTCTATGGAATCATAGAATTTAGATTTTGCAATTGTAACAAAATAGTCATTTAAGTTATTTTCAAGATTATCTTTAATTACAAATGAATTATATAGTGATAGATTAAATGGTTCTCTCACAAATCCAACATCAATTAGTCCATTATTTAATAGTTCCATTATTTTAAAACTATTGCCCTCATATATTTCATAATCTATTTTAGGATGTTGTTTACAAAATTCCTTTATTTTTTGTGGCAAAATATTAATTCCTGAAGAACAAACTGTTCCGATACCTAGTGTTCCTTCTATTCCATCATTAAAATTCTTTATTTCATTAACCGTTGATTTATACAACTCAAGGAGTTGCGAAGATTTATTTTGAAGCAAAATACCAGCGTCTGTTAATTCTAAACTTCTACTCGTTCTATTGAACAATGTTACTCCAAGTTCTTCTTCTAGTAATTTAAGTTGTTTGCTTAAAGGTGGTTGGGAAATATTTAGTTTTTTAGCTGCTGCTGTTATATGACCTTCTTCAGCTATGGTTAAAAAATATCTAAGCTGTCTTATATCCATCATCATTCACCTATCTATTCATATTTTTTAAGTATAGATCTATTCCTAATATGTATTTTAAATATAGATTTTCTCTTGATATAATAATAAGGAATAAATTATATTTTTACAAGTAAAGATAAATAATACAAAATTACTTAAAAATATAAACTTACATGAAAAGAAGGTTTAATATGAACAAAAAATTTATAAGACTATTTGCAGCTGGACATTTAGTAACAGACATTTATCAAGGAGCATTACCAGCAATGTTACCATTTCTTATATCAGAGAAAAACTTAAGTTATGCAGCAGCAGCATTCTTAATTTTTGCAGCCAATGCAAGCTCATCAATAATACAACCTCTATTTGGAATTTATGCAGATAAAATTTCGCTTCCTTGGGCACTTGGAACAGGTGTACTGCTAGGTGGTATAGGAATTGGAGTATCAGGAGTTACAAGTAGTTATAATATGATATTTGCTTTAGTAGCTTTAAGTGGAGTAGGAATAGCATTATATCATCCAGAAGGTGCTAGGCTTACAAATAAATTTTCAGGTGAAAATAAAACAACTGCAGTGAGTCAATTTGCAGCAGGTGGAAATATTGGTTTTGCAGTAGGGCCAATAATAACAACAGTAATTTTATCAATCTGGGGCTTAAAGGGAACTATAATATTGTGTATTCCTGCAATAATAATGGGACTAATACTTTTATACGAATCAAGATATTTTTCTAAAAATGAAAATGAATTAGTTAAGGAAGGCAATTGTATAAGAAATGAAGAAGTAGTAAAAGTTGATCAGTGGGGTGCTTTTGGAAGATTAACACTTACACTTCTTTGCAGATCCACAGTATTTTTCGGACTTAATACATTTTTAGCACTTTATTTTGTACATGTATTAAATCAATCAGAAGTACATGGAAGTATAGCATTATCTACATTAATTGTTGTTGGAGCAGTTGGAACATTATTTTCAGGAAAACTTGCTGATAAGGCTGGAAATAAAAAGGTGATAATAATGGGTTATTCTTGTTTATTACCACTATTAATAGCTTTTCTAAGTGTAAAAAATCCAATAATAGTTACTATAATATTGATTCCATTAGGATTTTTCTTATATATGCCATATAGCCCAATGATAGCACTTGGACAAAAGTATTTGCCTAATCATGTTGGACTAGCTTCAGGGGTAACAATGGGATTAGGAGTTACCATGGGTGGTGTTGTATCACCGATACTTGGATGGGTTTCGGATAACTATGGTATACACACAGCACTATGTACTTTAATAGTAATGCCTATTTTTGCAGTGATTTTGGCAAGAAAATTACCTGTATCTAATGAAGATATAGAAAAGGATGAAATACAAAAAGATGTGCAATCAAACACTAAAAAATTATCAAATAAGAGTTTAAATTTACAAAAATAATAAAACTTTCAAATAATATAAAGAATATGAGTTAAATAATGTGCTTTTGGGATTTTTAATAATTTGATATTCATAGATATGTTATAATCAATAGTAAGATAAACGGAATTTGGTTAAAGGAGTAATATTATATGAATAAAAAACAATTAAAGTTAAAAAGTATTGGAATAGAACATCTTGAGCAATATAACCAGTTATTAAGATATGTTTTTCAAGTCACTGAACACGAACTGAATCAAATTGGTTGGCAAGATAAAGAAATTATTCGTGCTAAATCACCAACATTGAAACAGGCAGATGTATTAGGGTGGTTTGATGGAGATAATCTAATTTCACAGGTGGCTGTTTATCCTATGAAAGTTCGTATTTTTAATTGCACATATGATATGGGTGGTCTTACTGGTGTTGGAACTTATCCGGAGTACTCAAATCAAGGGCTAATGCATAAACTATTGTATCAATCATTATACAATATGAAAGAACGTAAACAATTTATATCTTATTTATACCCATATTCTATTCCTTATTATCGCAGGAAGGGATGGGAAATAATATCTGATAAAATCACATATGAAATTAATGATTATCAGTTGCCAAAAAATCGGCAAGTAGCTGGAGATGTGAGACGTGTTCATATAGATAGTGACCAAGTGAAAGAAGCCTATAATAGATTTGCTTATTTGACACACGGTGCGCTATTGAGAGATAGTCTGGCTTGGAATGAATATTGGTTGTGGGATACAGATGATATAATGGCTGCAGTATATTACAATGAAGATGATAAACCAGATGGATATGTAATATATTGGATAGCTGATGATGTTTTTCATATTAAAGATATGATATTTGTTAATGAAGATGCAAGAATAGGATTATGGAACTTTGTAAGTGCTCATTTTTCTATGATTTCAAAGGTCGTAGGAAATACATTTACAGATGAGCCATTAGCATTTTTATTGGAGGATGCTGATATAAAAGAAATTATTTCACCATATTTTATGGCTAGAATTGTTGATTTTGAACATTTTATTGAAGAATATCCTTTTAAGGCTGATACTATAGAGCGTGAATGGACATTTACACTTAGTGATCCATTGCTTGCTTGGAATCAAGGAACATTTACATTGAAAATTTCAAATGATGGAAAAGGTAAGGTGGTTCATTCAGTAGAAAAAACTACAGATAGAATAGATATTCAAACTATGACAACTATGTTATTAGGATATAAACGCCCAGATTATCTGCATAGAATTGGACGTATTGTGTGTAGTTCTAAGACTGTAGATATGTTGGAAGATGCAATAGAACAGCAGTCACCATATTTTTCAGATTATTTTTAAAATTTAAGTTAAATTAATTGATTTCAATTTATAAATAATAACTTAATAATATATACCAAGATCATATTATTAAAAAATCATATGCTCTCCTTAAAGTGGAAGATTAAAAATCTATAACTTTGAAAGGAGAGTGTTTTTATGTAATAAATAACTAAGTATACAGTATGGTGAAAACATAAAATCGAACATGATATGGTTAAGTACATCAGTTGTAATTGCATACTATAAAATAAAATGTATAATATAATTTGGTATATTCTCTGAAATCTTATTCATAAGATAAGAAATATGTACTAAAAAACGTTAATTGGGAGGAGTTATTGTGCAGGAAAAGAAAGTTTTTAATTCTTTAAGAGGCAATACTCGAAGTATTGCAGAAGAGATTCAAATAAATACTTTATCAAAGAAGATAAAGAAAAATCGGATTAAGATAAATAATTTAGATGAATTTAAAGATGCATTGAAAAAAGAAGGATATGAAATAAATGAGTTTGATGAAGAAAAATTTAAAGAGGATCTTGTTAAAAATTTTCAAGTAGATAATAGTGTAATAGAGATTTTACATACATATATTAATAATCCTGAAATTACTTATAAAGTTTATGATACTAGCGATTTAATTGATTATATAAAAAAGATGATATTATTTAAAAATGAGCATAATAGGTTGTGTGAAAAAATAAGTGCAATAAAGAAATTAAACATAGATAGAATTGAATATGAACGAGAATTTAGTCTTCAAGATAATGTTGAAGATATAATAAAGGCTATAGAAGAAATAAAAGATGATATATCTGGAATCATAAGTATAGAAGGTAAGATCAGATTAGAGAATTTAGAAAAAGAAATAAATAAGGAATATCTTTATGCAAAAGATATTGAATTATTAAAAAAAATGGTTCTTATTAAAAATGAAAATGTGAAAGAAAAGTATAATGTTGAGTCTAAGACTAAAACAATATCTATAGAAATACCTAAAAAAATAAATTATGAGCACATTGTAGCGAAGAAAGGTTCTGTAGAATATCATGATTATTTAAGTAGTAATATACCAAGAATGCAACGTTTAATAAAGAACATACATAAATATATGGAAGTTGATGAAAAAGAAAAATCAACTTTTAAAATAAATCAAAGTAAGGCTTTGCAGGATTCTATAAATATAGCTGTAGCAACATATGATAATAAAGAGTTTAAAGCAATAAGCGGAAGTAATGATATAAAGAACTATTGCAAGGTAACTTTATTAGAAAATGCAACTTTTAAAAGTAGTAAAGTTAATAAGCTTGGTAATTTAGGAATAGGATATAACAGAGTTAATGATAGTGAAAAAAAGATATTTGAAGAAATACATAGACAAATAGAGAAGAAAGCCTTGAAAGATGAGGGTACTCTTATTTTATATACTAAATTAGAGCCGTGTCCAAGCTGCTATTATGTAATTAGCCAGTTTTGTAAAAAGTATCCTAATATAAAAGTTGAAGTCAAATACAGCAAAAAATATGGAGAGTAGAAATTAGATGTATTTATAGAAATTAATTTTCTATATTTACCTCTTTATTTTTTTATAAAAATAATACATAATATAGTAAAAGTGTTATATATAGGAGATGGAGAGATGAGAGGAAAACATGCAATTGGAAATAGACCATTTGGTAATATACATTTAGACTATGTTAAATACAAAGACAGTGATAAAGATATTAGACAAATGTATGAAAGAGTAAAGAATGATTATTTAAAAAATAAAAATTTGGACATAGATTTAGAAAAGGCATATTTAAATGAGAGATTTATATCTTGTAGGGCATATTCAGAAAAATATTACTTAAATATATTTATGATAGCTGTAGTTGCTTTTTTAGGAGGAATTTCCACACAATATTCTAACAGACCAATTATGACATTAGCTATATTGCTTGCATTTATTATTATAGTAGTAAAGTCTTTTTCAAACATACATACAAAAGTAATGCTTAATAAAGAAAAATATGAACATAAGTATTATATTATATGTATTGAAGCTTTAAAAGAAATTGAACATGAACAAAACAGCATAATTGAAGTAGAGATCTAGATTAGAATAAAGAAATTATTTTAGAATATTAATTAGGTTTTAAATAAAAATGGATTCAGATTACTTGAATCCATTTTTGTGATTTTATTTATGCCTTAGTTTAATTAGTTGTACATTCCATGTTGACTCATATAATTGTATAGTTGTTCACCATGTTCTTGTTCTTCTTTTTGAATATGATTTAACACTTGCCTCATATTTTTATCTTTAAATTCAAATATAGTTGTATTATAGGTAGAAGATACATATTTTTCAGTAGATAATGAATCTTGACATAACATTTTATCATTACTAATATCATTTTGAGTTAATTGAGAATTAGTAGCATTATTCATATTCATGTTTTGCATAGAAGTTTGATTTTGGTTAGCAGTTTGATTTTGATTAGATTGTTGACCTTGATTTACACTTGGAACACTTCCACTTAACATTTGATTAATAGTATCTAAATGTTGTTGTTCCTTTTGAGCTAATGTTGAAAATAAATTTTTTAATTCTACATCGCAAGCTTTATCAGAATATCTATTGTATTTTTCAACACATAATTCTTCATGACTTTTTTCATCTTGCAACAACATTCTTTCTTTCATACTTAGATTTACCATAAGAACACCTCCAAGTATAGTTTTACTAAAAAGTAAAATAATATTCATTTTCTTTTATTTATAATATATTCACTAAAAATTTCACTTTTATGTTAAAATGTAATTAAAAATTAAATACCAAAGTAGGTGTAGATGAAATGAAAGAAAACTTAAAAGATAAAATAGATAATTTTTTAAAGGAAAACAAGATAAATATAACAGGCGGAATTATAAAAACAGAAGAGGAACTTTCATTAGTTCTAAACAACATTGCTATGAGTGATTTAAAAAAAGGAAAACTTCAAAAGTCATTATATTTTGCGAGTAAAGCATTAGAATTTGATTCTAAGAATTATTATGCAATGTTTATAAAAGGACTTATTTACAGAGCTTCAAGAAATTTTAATGAGGCAATTAAATTATTTGATGAATATTATGAACTTAGCAAGGAGTCGTTGAGTCTTATTCACATAGGGTTTTGCTATGCAGAGTTAGGTGATATTGATAATGCATTAGATTATTTTAGAAAAGGTGAACAAGAATTTACAGAAGAAGAAAAGCATAATTATAGTAGTTTAATGTGTACTGTATATGAGTGTATCGGAAATATCTATATGAATAGAGAAAATGTTTTAGAGTTTAAAGAAAATGACAAGTTTAGTCTTAACTATAAGTTAGCTATTAAGTACTACAAAATGTCACTAAAAATAAACAAGAACAATCATTTATTACTTAATAAATTAGCAGCTTGTTATCATCATTTTGATGATGAGAAGAAAGCATTATATTGTTATGAAGAAGCAGTTAAGATTGCACCACAAATAGAAGAATATAAAGGTGCAATTGAGGAAATGAAGGAACAAGGAATTGTATCTGAGATTATAGAATTTTAATTTAATTATGAAAGTTTTTAAAGTTAGAAGTATATAATTTTCTACTTATATGTTTTGTTTTAATTTAAATATTGAGATTTTCAAATATAATAAAATCTTTGACAATGTTCATTTAGAGTATTGTTAAAGATTTTTTTTATAAAAATAGAAATAAGTACATATTAATTATTATTAAGTGAAACAATTAAGATAGACTAATTTTAATAGGAGTGATATGTTATGGAAGAAAATCCAATGTTTTGTTATCAATGCGAACAAACAGCAGGGGGAAAAGGTTGTACTAAATTAGGTGTATGTGGAAAGACACCTGAAGTAGCTAATCTTCAAGATTTACTTATATACCAATGTAAAGGTATAAGTGTTTATGCAATGGAACTTATAGAAAAGGGAGAAAACATAGATAAGAATATTGTTAGATTCGTAGAAAATTCATTATTTACGACACTTACTAATGTTAATTTTGATGCAGAAGTTCATGTTGAAATGCTTAGAGATTCTCAAAAAATCAAAGAAGAATTGAGAAATAAAGTAGGGAATGATAAGGAATATCCAGAAGAAGCAACTTATGATTTAACTAAAACTAAGGAAGAAATGCTTAAAGACTCTAAAAAAGCTGGAATTATGTTTGATCAAAATATAGATGCAGATGTAAGATCACTTAGGCAAACAATTATTTATGGATTAAAAGGTATAAGTGCTTATGGTCATCAAGCTAGATTTTTAGGTTATAATGATGATCAAGTTGATAACTTTTATTTTAGAGGACTAGAGTGTACAACAAATGGTAATTTAAGTGTTGAAGAACTAATTAGAATGACAATGAGAACTGGAGATATGAGTGTAGCAGTTATGAAAAAATTAGATGAAGCTAATACTGAAACTTATAAAAATCCAACGCCACACAAGGTTAATGTACATATTAAGAAAGGACCATTTATAATTGTTTCTGGTCATGATTTAAGAGATTTAGAAATGCTACTTAAGCAAACAGAAGGAAAAGGAATTAACATATATACTCATGGGGAAATGATACCTAGCCATGGATATCCAGGACTTAAGAAATATAAACATCTTGTTGGTAATTATGGTGGAGCTTGGCAGGATCAACAAAAGGAATTCGATGGTATTCCAGGATGTATTCTTATGACTACAAATTGTCTTATGAGACCTAGGGAAACATATAAGGATAGAATATTTACTACAAGTGTAGTTGGCTGGGATGGAGTAAAGTATATAAAGGCAGAGAAGGATGGCTACAAAGATTTTACAGAGATAATAGAAAAGGCATTAGAACTTGGTGGATTTAAAGAGTCAGAAGAACCACATGAAATATTAGTGGGTTTTGGGCATCATGCAACTTTAAGTAATGCAGAAACAATAGTAAATGCAGTTAAGGATGGAAAAGTTAGACACTTCTTCTTAATTGGAGGATGTGATGGGGCAAGACCAGGAAGAAATTATTATACTGAATTTGCAGAGAAAGTTCCAAAAGATTGTATAATTCTTACTCTTGCATGTGGAAAATATAGATTTAATAAGCTGGATTTTGGAGAAGTTGCAGGACTTCCAAGATTGTTAGATGTTGGTCAATGTAACGATGCATATTCAGCAGTTAGAATTGCAACAGCACTTGCAGATGCTTTTGATACAGATGTAAATGGATTACCACTTTCAATAATTTTATCTTGGTATGAACAAAAAGCAGTTGCTGACCTTTTAGCATTACTTTCATTAGGCATAAAAGGAATATTTGTTGGACCAACTTTACCCGCATTCTTTAGCCCTAATGTACTACAATATTTAGTTGATACATTTAATCTACAATTAATAAGTGAACCTGATGATGATTTAAGGACTTGTATGCAACAAGGAATTTAAATTATTAAAGTATAGTATGAGTTTTTAGAGATATATAACAATAAAAAATAAGGATTGTTTTGTGAAAATAATCCTTATTTTTATATGTAAGCTTAGAATATAATAAGTCGTAGCAATAAGATTATAAGTAACACTTATTTAAGTGTTGTTAAAAAAGTAACTTTCAAATATTAATAGGTAAAAAATTCTAATTATGTTATAATTAATAAAAGAAATAGAAAAGGGTGTGTGAAGTTATGAAGGCATTTATATTTGATATGGATGGTGTAATAATAGATAGTGAACCAATACATCGTCAGGTGCATGGCGAAATTATGAATACCTTGGGTATAAATATATCTAAGAGAGAATTAGCATTATATGCAGGTGCTACAAATGAATATATTTTTACAAAATTAAAAGAAAGATATGGAATAAAGAAATCTGTTAGTGAGCTTATGGAGTATAAATCTAAACTTATTATTAACAAAGTAAAAGAAGAGTCACTAGAACCTATAAATGGAATTAGAGAATTATTAAATGCTTTAAGAAAAAATAATATAAAGACAGCTATAGGATCATCTTCTCCTAGAAGTTTAATAGAAGCTGTTATAGATAAGTTTAATTTACATGGTGCTTTTGATTGTATAGTAAGTGGAGAAGAAGTTGAAAGAAGTAAACCATATCCTGATGTTTACATAGAAGTAAGCAAAAAGTTAGGTATAAGTCCAAAAAATTGTATAGTAGTTGAAGATTCTCATAATGGTGTACAAGCTGCTAAAAGAGCTGGAATGAAATGTATAGGTTTTGATAATGTAAATTCAGGTAATCAAGATTTATCAAAAGCTGATGTGATGGTAGATACTATAAGAAAAATAGATATATTTAATTTATGTAAATACTTTGAGTAGAATAAAGATTATTATTTTAAAATTTATTATTGACAAACTATAAGTTTTAAAATAATATAAAAATATATAGATTTCAGAAAAAGGAAGGTATTTTTGTGAGTGTAGTAAGTATTTAATTATAACTAATTTAATATTCATCAAAAAATGGGTTATAGAACCTTTATTTGTTGATGGAAAAATTAATTATTATAGATACACTACGAGTCATGAAATAACTTTACTTTAAAAGATATAAATAACTATATCTTTTATTAATGTTGATTTTTTAGCCGTGGAGATATCCATGGCTTTATTTATTTTGTAATTATATTTATAGGCTTAAAAACAATAATATTACTAAAATAATATAATTTAAATCTTGAAATCTATATAGATTTTCGTGACTTGAATTTAAAAAAAGAAGGACGAAAAGAATGAATAATATAACAATAGAAAAATTAAATTATGAAAATTTAAAAGAAATTGTAAAATCATATTGTATAAGCAATTTAGGTAAAAATTTAATAGATAAACTTATGCCAAGTAAGAATTTAAAGCAAGTAAATAGAATGTTAAATGAAACTTCAGAAGGAAGAAGACTTATAGATGCATCTTATCATATGCCTCTTGAAGGAATATTTGATATAAATCCATTATTGAATAAAATGGAAAAAGGGGCAGTGCTTGAACCCTCAGAATTAATAACTATTGGTGATTTTTTAAGAGGATGTAGAAAAGTAAAATTATTTATTAAAGACAAAGAAGGATATGCGCCTACATTAAGCAGCTATGGAGAAAATATAACTGAACTTCAATATATAGAAGAGGAAATTTCAATATCAATTAAAGGTACGATAATTGATTCTAATGCAACAAAAGAATTGAAAAAAATAAGAAAGCACATTGATTTATGTGAAGGAAAGATAAATGAAAAACTTGAAAAATTTATAAAAAGTCCATCTAATCGAGAATATTTGCAAGAAGCTTTTGTAAGTCAAAGAAATGGAAGATATACTGTTCCAATAAAAGTTTCATATAAAAATCAAGTTAGTGGCAGTATTGTGGAAGTATCTTCAAAAGGAAACACTGTATTTATGGAGCCAAACATAATATCTAAATATACAGTTGAACTAGCTTCTTTAAGGGGTGAAGAAAGCATTGAAGAATATAAGATACTATCAACTTTAACAGAAATGATTTTTTCAAGAATTAGAGAATTAAAAGTTAATGTTGAAGTTATATCTGAATATGACATGATATTAGCTAAAGCAAAATATAGTAAGGATATTAAAGGCGTTAAACCTAAATTAAATAATCACGGCTTTATTAATATAGTAGATGGAAGATATCCATTGATTAAAAATTCAATACCTTTAAATTTAAAAATAGGAGAGGAATATAGAAGTTTAATAATTACTGGTCCTAATGCTGGAGGAAAAACAGTAGTATTAAAAACAGTGGGAATTCTTACAATGGCAATCCAAAGTGGATTTCATATAAGTGCAAATGAAAACTCTGAAATGGCTGTGTTTGATAATATATTTGTTGATATTGGTGATGATCAAAGCGTTGAAAATTCATTAAGTACATTTTCATCACATGTTGGTAATTTATCAAGAATTTTAAGAGAAAGCACTAAAAATACATTGCTTTTATTTGATGAAATAGGAAGTGGTACAGAACCTAATGAAGGAGCAGCATTAGCTATTGCGATATTAGAGGAGTTTTATAAAAAAGGATGTATAACAGTTGCATCCACTCATTATGGTGAAATTAAAAATTTTTCTTATAATCATCCACATTTTGAAAATGCTGCAATGGAATTTAAAAAAGATACTTTAGAACCTATGTATAGGCTTAATATAGGAAAAAGTGGGGAAAGTAACGCCTTATATATTGCAAAAAAAATGGGCATTGATGATGTTATACTTGATAGAAGTAAGAGATATTTTAAGAGTAAAGAATATAATTATGAGATTATAGATTCAAGAAAATTATTAAAGAATAAAACTGAAAATGAAAACTTAGAATATGAAGATATAATTAATGAGTATGACTATAAAATAGGTGATAAAGTTTTATTATTAGATAAAAAGGTTAGTGCAGTAGTCTATAAAACAAAAAATAGATTTAATAATGTAGTTGTATTTTTAAATAATGAATTTGTAGAAGTGAATTTTAAAAGATTAAAGTTGGAATTTACAGCAGAAGAATTGTATCCAAAAGATTATGATTTGAATCAATTATTTGTAAGTTTTAAAGAAAGAAAATTAGACAAAGATTTAAAAAGAGGCTCAAAGAAAGCAATAAAAAAGTTTAGAAAAGAAATTAACACAGTAAATGTATAACTAAATAGTATAAGTATCTATCTATAAAATGAACTTAATTTAAGGTGGTTTTATAGGTAGTTATTTTAAAGATATGAATTCAGTAGATATAGCTAAAATAATATCAGAAGGTGCAATAATGACAATTGAATTTTTGGATTTAAAAGCTGATATGACTGTAGTTGACAAAGAAGATAGAATAGTTGGAATAATTACAGCATTTATCCCTATGCTTATGGATACTGGTGGCAATGCAGGATCACAATCATTTACTTTAATAATTAAGGATTAGTGTTAGGTGATATAAGTATTAAAGATACAAATACTATTTTAATTAATTTAAATTAATGCTATAATACGGACAGGAATTAATAGGATATTTTATATAAACATATATAAATATGGAATTTATTTCAATATATATGTACTGAATTAATATCTCAATGTTGTTAATAAATTTATATATGAGTATGTGTTTTATATAAACAGAAAGAAAATACTTAACTTATTTAACAGGGGGGACTTTTAAAGTGCTGACGGAAGGGATAAAGGGGATTAACAAAAAGTTAATATTGCTTATAATAACAAATGTAATTAGCTTTTATATTATATTTAAATTGAATATTTTTATGGTTAATAATGTAGATTTAGCTGAATTAACTCTTGTTAAAGATATAAAAGGTATAAATTATATAATAGGATTTATATCAGTGTTTTGTTGTTTTTTATATTATTATTTATACGAAGAAAATTATTTTTTTATGTTTTCACTAATCTATCTATCTATATATTCTGAATTTTTAATAGTTGATTTTTTAACAAAACATATAAATATAAGTGTTCTTATGCATTCTAACTCATCATTTGTAGGTTTTGCATCAATATTTAGAACGCTATTATTATATTTAACTATATTCAATCAAAACAAAGTAACCAAAGGTATTTGTAAAAATAGATTTGCTACAGTAATATTTGTTTTGATTTCTAATGTATTATTTATATTAATGGAGTTAAATATAATGCAGTACTATTCACATGCAATTAATATAAATATTCTTATGATTATTAAGTGTATAATAAATTTAGCGACGTACTTATTAATATTAGAAGTATGTATAAAATACTTTAAAGAAAAAGAATTTAATTATTTTATAACTTTTGCTAGTTTAAGTGTTATGTTTTTGAGCAGAATTTTACTAGTTAAAAGTTTATATAAAGACGAAAAGATGATGTATGTATTAAATCGCTGTCTATTGGCATTAGGTTTTTTCATAATAATAATCAGTGTATTTATAGAAATAATAACTAAGTCTAAAGAAAACAAGGAGTTAAGTTATGAAGTGGTTAATCAAAAAAATGAAATGTATAAATTGAAGGAAGAAGAGGAAATGAGGAGTCAATTTTTTGCAAACATATCTCATGAACTTAGAACACCACTTAATATAATCATTTCATCTTTTCAACTTTTAAGAATGTACAATTATAATGAAGAAGAATTTTTAAAATACTACAATAAATATGAAAACACAATTTCACAAAATTGTTCTAGGATGTTAAGACTTATTAATAACATTATTGATGTTACTAAGTTTGATGCTGGATGTTTTAAAATGAATTTTGTTAATTGTGAAATTATTAGTTTGGTTGAAAATATAACTCTATCAATAGCAGAATATGAGAAAGCTAGAAAAAGGAATATAATTTTCGATACAGATTGTGAGTTCCTTGAAATAAAGTGTGATCCAGAAAATATGGAAAGAGCAATTTTAAATCTTCTTTCTAATGCTATTAAATTTACAAGTGATAATGGAAATATATTTGTGAATATTGAAAGTCAAAATAATGATGAGTATTTAAGCATAACTATAAAAGATGATGGAATAGGAATTCCAAAAGATTTTAGAAAAAGCGTTTTTGAAAGATTTGTACAAGTTGATAAGTCTTTTAGAAGAAATGTAGAGGGAAGTGGAATAGGCTTATCTTTAGTTAAATATATAGTAAATTCTCATAACGGAGAGATCAATCTAAAAGATAATGAAGAAAAAGGTTGTGAATTTATAATCAATTTACCTAATGTAAAGATAGAGGAAGAGTTAGATGATATTGAATTCAATTTGCATAAAAAAGATGAAATTGATAGTAAAATACTTATTGAACTTTCAGATATTAAATAAAAAATATAAAACCTTGTAGTTTTAGAATTACAAGGTTTTCTGTTATTAAAAATTTTCTATTCTATCAATAAGACTTTTTTTATAGGTATTTTTGTATATAATTCTTGGAAGTATAATTGAAATAACAATTAAAATTGAAGATGCTATGAAAATAGGGGTAAGTTTAAAACAATAATTAATATAAGTTATATTATTAGTTAATGATTTAATTATAGTAGAAGAAAAATATATACCTATAGTGATTTCAAATATTATAGTTAAAATTGCATAATATAATCCTTCATATGTTAAAAGTTTTAATATTTGTTTTTTGGTCATTCCTATACTTTCAAGGATTGCAAATTCTTTTTCATAAGAAATTATTTCTGTAATAAAAGAATTTATAAAATTGAGTATTCCAATTAAACCAATAATAAGTACTAAAACATATCCAACTATACTGTAGGAGCGTTGTATTGATTTTAGTTCAGAAATATATGTGGCAGTAGATTTATATTTTATGTTGGAATCAATATTCATAGTATAATTTTCAAGAAAATTTTGCATTTCATTTATTTTATTATTATCTACATTAAAGTAATAACTTGCTAACAAAGGATTATCAAATTGATTTTTGAATTCATTATCTGGTAAAATACATTCAATATTAAAATCTGAATTTTTATCTCCATGAAATCCATTAGAATTTGAATGTAATTGATCAGGTATAGTGCAAAATCCTATAACCTCATAAGTTTTAGTTTTAAAATCATCATATTTTATAGTAATTTTGTCTCCTATTTTATAGTAACTTATTGTGTTATTATAATTAGATGTAGTAGGACAAATAAGAATATAATTACCTTCTTTAAATTTTTCTAAATTAAGATCTCCTTGAATTATTAGTAATTTTTGTAAAAGAAAATCATTCATTCCATATAATTTAATATTACATTTTCCAATTTTTTTAAATTCATCAAATTTTTCATTTAAGTAATATTTACTTTTAGGATAAGTTAAATTTAGTGTATTATTAATATTATTTAATGCGTCGATACTTACGGTATGAGGAACACCATCAAAATATAAATAGCCTCTCTCTTTAATATAATCATTGCCATTTATTAAACTTATAAGGCTATTTGGAAGTATATCCTCATTATCATATTGAAAAGTCAAATAGCTAAAAAAGTTCTTATTACTAACTTGAAAATCACATAATGAATTTTCTTGTAAATATATATTTATATTATAATTATTTACAATGTTGAATACAGCATTAAACAATATTAAACTAAGGGATAATGAAATTACTATAATTATAGATTTTTTTATATCTCTAAATAAATTTAAAAAAGCCATTTTATATATTTTACCGTTTGTATTTATGTTTCTTTTTAGGAAAATATTATTTTTACTAACATGAGAATACTTTATAGCTTCAATAGGTGTTATGTATGCAGCTACTTTACTAGGTTTAATGCAAGCGATAAAAACTGTAATAAGAGAAAAAATTGTTGTTAAAATAAATATATTTGGGTGCAAGGAAAAATGAATATTTTGATAAGCAAGTAAATTATTCATTAAAGTTTTATTAATTATAGGTAAAAGAATAATACTAATCATATAACCTAAAAATATGCCTATGGGTATACCTATAATTGAAAGAAAAAGAGCTTGTATAAAAAGAATTTTCTTTATTTGTTTTGATGTTGTCCCTAGAGTTTTTAAAAGACCCCAAAATTGAATATCTTTAACTATTGATATATGAAAAATATTATAAATAATTAAATATCCTGTAAAAGTTATAAATAAAATTACAAGAGATAAAGAAAAAATTATTTCGGGACTACAAATAAAATCATATGACCAATTAATACGTAGATTTATATCAGATTCTATATTACAATCCTTTAATATTCTATTAATTTTTTTGTTAACATTAAAATTATTTTTTAATATTATATCAGCAACAATTATTTTATCAGAATTTAATTCATTGTAATGTATGAAATTATTTTTTAAGAACTCTTCTGAAACATAAATTTTATTATTACTTTCAACATAAGAATTATCATAAAATCCTGTTAATACAAAATCTTTACCATTTAAAGATAAATATGCACCTATATTATGAGGAATATTAAACATATCTAAAACTTTTGTACTAGTCATTATTTCATTTGATTTTATGGGCATAGTTCCAATTTTAGGATAGGAAAAATTGCACTTGGCATAAATTTCATTACAATATAACATTTGAATATTTGAATTAATAAATTCTTTATTTGTAATTTTAGATATAGGTATAGAAATACCTATATCTTTTACTAAAGGATGCTCTTTCATTTTGTTAAAATCATATTTTGTTATATATTGTAAAGTGAAATTTGATGAATTACCTTGTTCAAGCATTGTTGAAATTTCAGCAGATTTGCATATACTAAAAGCTAGAGTAAATAAGCTTGTAAATAACACAGTAGTTAATATTATAGAGAAAATTGCAAGTACATTTCTGATTTTATTAGCTTTAAAGCTTTTTTTACAAAGCATAAAAATAACTTTTTTATTGTCATTTTCAAATATAATTACCCCTCCTTTTTTATTTAGTCTATGTTTTAATATTTAGATTATAGCTCTAATTTATTATTTTTCCATCTTCAAGACGAATTATAGAATTAGCAAGCTGAGCTATTTCTTCATTATGTGTAATCATAACAATTGTTTGATGAAAAAGTTCACTTGAAATTTTTAGTAATCCTAAAACTTCTTGACTTGTTTTACTATCAAGATTTCCTGTAGGTTCATCAGCAAGTATAATTGTTGGTTTAGTAATTAATGCTCGTGCAATGGCAACCTTTTGTTGTTGTCCACCTGATAGCTGGTTAGGAAGACAAGAAAGTTTTTCTTTTAACTTTAATATAGTAACAATTTTGTTGAAAAAATCAGTATCGATATTATTCCCATCAAGTTGAAGAGGAAGTAATATATTTTCACAAACGCTCAACATAGGAATTAAATTATAATTTTGAAATATAAAACCAATATTGCGACGGCGAAAAATAGTAAGAGCATCCTCAGTAAACTTAGAAATATCTTTATTATTAACAAAAACTTGCCCAGAAGTAGGTCTATCAAGACCACTTAACATATGAAGTAAAGTAGATTTTCCACTGCCGGATGTACCTACTATAGCAATAAAGTTTCCTTTCTCTATTTTTAAATTTATATTGTTTAAAGCTTTAACAATATTTAGACCTTGTTCATATTGTTTACTTAAATTAATAGTTTCTAATAATGACATATTAAAACCCCTTATTAAGTTTAGTATATTTATTGCAATAAATATTGAGAAAATCTTATGTCTATAATTTTAAAGTCCTGAAGATTTTTATTTATTACATCAAGTAATTCTTGTTTAATTTTCTTTTCATTATTTAAATCATTTAAATAATCATAATCTCTATTTCTAAAATAATTATTTACTATATCTTTTACAATAGGAAGTTTATTCTCTTTTGTTAATTGATTTTTAGCAATACTATCTTTTTTATTATAACCTACAGAAAGTTTACCTTTAAAATATCTATTTTTAGAAGTATCGTTTAAACCAACAGTAAATTCTCCTAAATCAACATATACTTCATGTATTTTACTTTCTTTAAAAATTATCATATTATTACTATGAAGATACCATATACTAGTCAAGATTATAACTAAGAACATTATTAAAATTAAAGAAATTACTTTAGTTTTTGATTTTTTATTAGATTTAGACGAATTTTCATTACTCATATAATTACCTCTTTCTAAAATGTATTTTCAATATATATTTTAGAAACTAAATGTAACAAAAATCTCACAGTTTAAAAATATAATGTTACAAATTTGAGATAATTTGCTTATGATTTATATTAAAATATAAATACTACTTTTAAATCACATCTCTATCCAGTTTTATTTATGCATATATCAATATTCTGATAAAAAATTGACTAAATCAAAAAATAGCTATTGATTTAATAAGAATATTGAAAAAGTAGATCCGTTACCTTTACTTGAACTTACTTTAATATAGCCACCTTCTTTTGAAATGATTTCACGAGAAAGATAAAGACCGATGCCAATACCAGAAATGTCATAAACATCTTCTTCTCGATAAAAACGATTAAAAATTTTACATATATTTTTAGAATTTATACCAATGCCATCATCGCTTATATCTATTTTAGTAAAGATCTCTAAAGGAGTAACACTTATAGAAATATTACCTTCACAGTGAGTATATTTTACTGCATTATCTAAAATATTAAAAATAGCTTCACTTGTCCATTTGGCATCATGTTTTACAATTAATGAAGAATCACAAGATACATTAATATTTAAATTTTTCTTTTCTGCTGTAAATATTATATTGCCTAAAGAAGATGCAATCGTATTACAGAGAAGAGAAGACTTTATATTTAAAGATATTAAACCAGTTTCAAGTCTAGACATTTTTATTATTGACTGCATTAAAAAGTCTAATTTATTTAATTGATTGTTTATTAATAATAAAAATTCATTAACTTTTTCTTTAGAAAGTTCTCTTTCAATTAAGGTAGAATTATATAATTTTAAATTTGCAATAGGAGTTTTAACTTGATGAGAAATATCAGAAATTAAACTTTGAATTTCTATTTTTTCTATTTCACTTTTATTTCTACTCTCAAGCATTAAGTTATATAATTTTTTTAATTTATTTTGAAATTTAGATACCAAAGTTTCATCTTCAAGATTAAAAGCAATATTATCCTTTCCAGAGATCATATCATCGATGCAATTATCTATAGTTTTAAATGTATAGATAATTCTTTCTCTTATTAAAATAATAAAAATTAATCCAAGAAAAATATAAGATAAAGCAAATAAAAGAGTTAAAATTTTCACGTTGAAATTTTCTATTTTGATAAAAATAAAAGCTGTAAAACTTATAAAAAGCAAAATTAACAGTGATATAGTTAAGTTATAAATTTTATTGAATGATAAATTAATTTTCATTGTATTTTCCACCTACCCACATATACCCCATACCATAGATGGTTTTTATGTATTTAACATTTTTAGTTTCAATTTTATTTCTTAGACGATTTATATTAACAGTTAAAGTATGTTCATCTACAAAGTTTCTATCACAATCCCAGAGCTTTTCAAGAAGAACTTGTCTAGTAAGAACTTGTCCTTTATTGGAAATTAAGATCTTTAGCATTTTAAATTCTGTTGGAGTAAATGAAATAGCTTTATTATTAACAGTTGCTGTCATTTTATTGAAATCCATTGTAAGATTAGAATCTTTATAAATACAAGAAAATAAATTTTTATTACATCTACGAAGTATTGCAGCTATTTTTTGTCTAAATATATTTATACTAAAGGGTTTTGTTATGTAATCATCAGCGCCAAGTTTAAATCCAGAAAGTATATCATCTTCTAAATCACAAGCAGTTAAAAAAATTATAGGAGTATCTTGAATTTGTTTTATGCTTTTACATAAATCAAAACCATTACCATCAGGTAAATTTACATCCAGAATGATTAAATCAAAATTTTCTATATTTAGAATTTTTAATGTTGAATTTATGTTATATTTTGGTGTAACAACATAGCCATCTAATTGGAGATTATAGCATAATCCAGAATTTAAGATAATGTCATCTTCTACTATTAGTATTTTTTTCATCTTTTCTCCTTATGTAACATATTTATTATTTACCTTTATTAGAATACATTTCTATATATTTGTATAATATCAAATTGAAATGTTAAAGTCTAATTTTAATAGAAGAAAAGTTATGTTGTTAAGAAGAATTTATAGTAGCTGTTTTAAATAAAGGAAATATACTAAACAATATTAAAACTAATTTTATATTTGTGTGATAAAGTCACAGATTCTAATAAGCTTATTATGGTATAACTTTATTAAAATATAAGAAATAAAGACTTGTAGCATTTAAATAAATACAGAAAGCAATATTAGAGAATACTATTTCATAGAAATGTTTATGTTAAAAATAATAAAGTAAGGAGAGATAAAATGTCTAAAAAAGTTATCATTGTTGGTGGAGTTGCAGGTGGAGCATCTACTGCGGCTAGACTTAGAAGGCTAGATGAAAATTTAGATATAATTATGTTTGAAAAAGGTGAATATATATCATTTGCTAATTGCGGACTTCCATATTATATAGGAGGGACCATTAATGATAGAGAAAAACTTATAGTTCAAACTGTAGAAGAAATGAGTAAAAAATTCAATTTAGATATAAGAAATTTAAGTGAAGTTATAAAAATAGACAAGGAAAATAAAAAAGTTAGTATAAAAGATTACAAGAGTAATGAAGTTTATGAAGAAGACTATGATATTTTAGTATTATCTCCAGGAGCAAGTCCTTTAAAACCTAAAATATCAGGAATTGATAAATGTGATAATTTATTTACACTTAGAAATATACCAGATACGGATAAAATAAAAGAATTTGTTGATAATAAAAATCCTAAAAAAGCAGTTGTAATAGGTGGAGGATTTATAGGACTTGAAATGGCTGAAAATCTAAAGGAAAGAGGCATTGATGTAACTTTAGTAGAAGCTAGTGATCAAGTAATGGCTCCAATTGATATAGAAATGGCAAGTATAGTACATGATCATTTAATTGATAAGAATGTAGAATTAATTTTAAAAGACGGTGTAGAGTCTTTTGAAGACGAAGGAAAGAAAATCGTTTTAAAAAGTGGAAGAAAAATTAATACTGATATGATAATTTTATCAATTGGTGTTAAACCAGAAACTAGAATAGCTAAAGAAGCAGGCATTGAGTTAAATGAAAGAGGAGCTATTGTAGTAGATAAGCATATGAAAACTTCTGATTTAAACATTTTTGCACTAGGAGATGCAATTGAAGTTATGGATTTTGTAAATAAGAAGCCTACAATGATTCCTCTAGCTTGGCCTGCAAATCGTCAAGGTAGATTAGTTGCTAATAATATAATTGGAAAAAATGAGGAGTATAAAGGAAGCCTTGGTTCATCAGTTGCCAAAGTATTTGACTATACAGTAGCTGCAACTGGTAATAATGAAAAAACGCTTAAAAGACTAGGGATTGATTATAAAGCAATTCATATACATCCAGGTTCTAATGCAGGATATTATCCAGGGTCTTTTCCAATAGCAATTAAAATGTTGTTTGATCCTAAGGATGGGAAAATATTTGGAGCTCAAGCTGTAGGAATGAGTGGAGTTGAAAAACGTATTGATATATTAGCTACAGCAATTAAAGGGAATTTTAGTGTTTTTGATTTACAAGACATTGAGGTGTGTTATGCACCACCATACAATTCAGCAAAAGATCCAGTTAATATGTTAGGATACTATGCAGCAAATATTATAGAAGGAATAGTTGATACAATTCAATGGGATGAAATAGATAATATAGATAAAAGTAATTCTATAATTTTAGATGTAAGAGAAGAGTTTGAATTAGTTACTGGAAAGTTTGATAATTCAATTAACATTCCTCTTGGTGATTTGAGAAATAGATTAAATGAGATGCCAAAAGATAAACATATATATGTTACATGTCAAGTTGGGTTACGTGGTTATGTAGCTTGTAGAATATTAAAACAACACGGAATAAACTGTACTAATATAGATGGTGGATTAAAGACATATATGTATGTAAAAAGGGCAGAAGAAAACTTAAAGAATCAACATGAAAAACTTAATGAAATAAAAGAAGAGGTAGCAGCTATGAGTTTAGAAGATTTAGATATAACAGAAATAAATGCAAAAGTTACGTTAGATGCTTGTGGACTTCAATGTCCAGGACCGATAAGAAGAGTATTTGAAGAAATTAATAAAATGGAAGAAGGTCAAATTTTAGAGGCAAAAGCAAGTGATGTTGGATTTAGTAAGGATATAAAAGCATGGTGTGAAAAAACTAATAATGCTTTACTTAAATCAGAATTTAATAAAAGTAAAAATGCTTTTGTAGCTTATATACAAAAAGGAACAAAGAAAGAGGAAGTACTATCTTCAAATGCGGCTGTAGATAAAAATGGAGCAACTTTAGTAGTATTTAGTGGAGATTTTGATAAAGCTATAGCATCATTTATAATAGCTACTGGAGCAGCTTCTATGGGAAAGGAAGTTACTATGTTCTTTACTTTCTGGGGTCTTAATATATTAAAAAGTAAAAATAAGCCAAAAGTAAATAAGGATACTATGGAGAAGATGTTTGATATTATGTTGCCAGGACATCCAGAAAAATTACCATTATCTAAAATGAACATGATGGGAATGGGACCTGCAATGATAAAACAAATAATGAAAAAGCATAATGTTGACGATTTAGAAAGTTTGATAACTAACGCAATAAATATGGGGGTTAAGGTTGTTGCATGTGCTATGAGCATGGATCTTATGGGAATAAAAAAAGAAGAATTCATTGATGGCGTTGAAATAGGAGGAGTTGCATCTTATCTAGGTGCTACTGAAGATTCAGGATTAAATTTATTTATATAATTTATATGAAAATTATTTCAAAGAAACGCATATAGGACTAGGAGAAATGTATGTATACGATGAACGATTTAACAAATTTTATACTGAAAATGTTGGCTGTGGTACAGCTGAGCTTTTAAAAGATGAAATTATTGAATTTTATAGTTAAAAAACAAAATAGATAATGTAAAATAACAGTATAGAAATTTTAAATTTCTATACTGTTATTTTTATATATTTAAATTAATTATCATTTATATCAAGTCCAGGAGAAAGAGGCATTTCCCATAAGTTGTGATTAGTATGCAAAAGCTTATGAGAGACATTAGATAAAGGTTTTTCTAAAAATTCTTTATATACATTTAAAATTGATGGATTTTCATGAGAAAATCTGATGTCAGATAATTCATCAAGCTCATAAAGCTTCTTTGATCTAGTTTCTGCAAGTTCTATACCATCTTTAATTGGTTGTCCGCCACCACCAGAGCAACCACCAGGACAGGCCATTACTTCTATAAAGTCATAATAAACATTTCCTTTTCTTAAATTTTTAATTAAATTTCTAGCATTACCCAAACCACTTATCACAGCTACTTTTAATTTAGTATTATTAATTTCAAAAGTGGCTTCCTTAATTCCATTCATACCTCGAATTTCTTTAAAGGCATTTGGATCAGGATTTTTACCACATGTTAAAAAGTAAGCAGTTCTAAGAGCAGCCTCCATAACACCACCAGTAGAACCAAAAATAATACCAGCACCAGAACCTATTCCTAAAGGTGTATCAAAGTCAGATTCGTTTAAATCTTTAGCTATAATATGTTCTGATCTTATCATTCTCTCTACTTCACGAGTAGTAAGACACAAGTCTATATCTTGACCGTATCCAGCATCATTCATAATAGGAATTTCAGCTTCATGTTTTTTAGCAATACAAGGCATTATAGAGATACAATATATCTTTGATGGATCTACATTTAAAAGTTTTGCATAATAGCTTTTTGCAATAGCTCCAAACATTTGTTGAGGAGATTTTGCAGTAGAAAGCATTTTAGTCATATCAGGATATTGAGATTTTAAGAATCGAACCCAAGCTGGACAACATGATGTAAACATAGGCAAATTTGTATTATTTTTTAATCTTTCTAAAAATTCACTACCTTCTTCCATTATAGTTAAATCAGCAGCAAAGTTAGTATCAAAGATATAATCAAAGCCAATTTTTCTAAGTGCAGAAACAAGTCTTTTTACTGTTGCTTCTTCTTTTGTAAGTCCAAGAGATTCACCCCAAGACGCTCTAACAGCAGGAGCGATTTGAAGTATTGTAATTTTATCTTTATTTGAAAGAATATCAAATGCTTTCTGGGTATTATCCCTTTCTCTTAAAGCTCCAGTAGGGCAGTGAGTTATGCATTGTCCACATAATGAACAATCTGAATCTTGAATTTTTCTATTGAGTGAAACGTCAACAGTTGTTCTAGTACCTGTATTTGAAACATCCCATATATTAAGATTTTGTATTTTAGTGCAAACCTGAATACATCTCATACATTTAATACATTTTCTTGCATCACGTATTAATGGGAATTGCTCATCCCATAAATAAGGCTCGATCATTCTTTTATATTGAATTGTAATAACTCCTAAATCATTAGCTATATTTTGTAGATTGCAGTTACCACTTCTTACACAAGTTGCACAATGACAATCATGCTGTGAAAGTATAAGTTTTATATTAGTTCTTCTAGTTTCTCTAACTCTAGGACTATTTGTGAAAATTTCCATACCTTCTTCAACTACATTATTGCAAGCAGGTAATAATTTATCTTTTCCTTTTACTTCAACAATACAAACACGACAAGCGCCTATTTCATTAATATCTTTTAAATAACATAAACTCGGAATTTGAATTTTAAAAGATTTAGCTGCATCTAAGATGGTAGTTCCTTTTTTTACTTCAATATCTATATTATCAATTTTAAGTTTTACCATTTGTTAATTCTACCTCCTTTAAATACTCCATATCCAAAGTGATCACATCTTAGACATCTATAAGATTCTTGATGAGCTTCTTCACATGTCATTCCATATTCAATAAGTTCAAAATCATTTTTACGTATATCAGCATCTCTTTCAGAAGTATTAACTCGTCCACAAAGAGGTCTATCATCTAGTCTTGCACTTGGAATTTCAACATCAGAACTTATAATGTGGTTATAACCAAGATAAGTATCTATATTAGCAGCAGCTACTTTGCCAGCAGCTATTGCTCTAATCACAGTAGCAGGACCAGTTACACAATCACCACCTGCAAAAATTCCAGGACTATTTTCAACACCACTAGAACTCATAGCTTCAATAACACCTCTTTTAACAGGAACTCCAGATTCAGCAAAATGATTAGACTCTATGCCTTGTCCAATTGCTACAATTAATATATCACAAGGAATTCTTTGATCTTCTTGGCATGATGATGTAGGACGTGGACGTTTAGAATCGTCAATTTTACCAATTATTTGAGGCTTAACAAAAAGGGCTGTTACATTACCATTTTTATCACTTTCAATTCTAAGAGGTGCTTTGAGCGTTATAATTTCACAACCTTCTGCAATTGCACCTTCAATTTCATCAGGTAGAGCAGTCATATCTACTTTTCTACGCCTATATACATTACATACTTTTTTTGCACCAAGTCTTATAGCAGATCTAGCAGCATCCATTGCTACATTACCACCACCAATTACTACAACTGTTTTACCTGAAAAATCTGGTGGATTATCTTCACCTATTGCGCGTAACATTTCTACTGCTGAAATAACACCTGCACTTTCTTCTCCATCAATACCTATTTTTTTATCAATATGTGCTCCAATTGCAATATAAACAGCATCATGTGAATTTTCAATATCAAGTAAAGATATATCAGTACCAATAGATATATTGTTTTTTACTTCAATGCCTGTTGATAATATATCTGAAATATCATTTTCTAAGTGTTCTATAGGAAGTCTATAATTAGGAATTCCATATCTAAGCATACCTCCTAATTTTTCACGTTTTTCATAAATCACAACCTTGTGTCCCATTAATGATAAAAAATAAGCTGCACTTAAACCACCTGGTCCACCACCAATTACTGCTATTTTTTTACCAGTAGGAGAAGCACATTTGGGTATTGGAACTTTACCAGCATTATCAACAGCAAAACGCTTAAGACCTCTAATATTTATAGAGTCATCAAGCATATTACGTCTGCACCTAGCTTCGCAAGGGTGTTCACATATAAAGGCGCATGCTGTTGGAAAAGGATTATCTTTTCTTATTAATCTAACAGCATCAGAATATCTCTTCTGCGAAATTAAAGCAATATATCCAGGAATGTCTACACCAGCAGGGCATAGGGCAACGCATGGAACAGGCTGATTTAAGTTACATATACATCTATTGTTGACTATGTGTTCAATATAGTCTGATTTAAAACCTATTACTCCTTTTAAAACCATATTAGCTGCTTCATATCCTATAGCACAATCAGCAGAATCAATAACTACCTTTGCTGTTTTTTCAATTAAATCAATAGTTTCTAAAGTTGCTTTACGATTTAAAACATCATCAATCAAATTTTCTAATTGAGCAAGTCCAATTCTACAAGGTACGCATTTTCCACAAGTTTGTGCTTGACATAATTTTAAAAAAGAAGATGCCATATCTACAGGGCACAAACCAGGAGGACTTGCAATGATTCTACGTTCTAAGTCTTTATAAAGTCCTTCTACAATAGTTTGAGCTCCATTAGGCGTTGTAATCTCTAGTCTACTCATTTTTCTCCTTTCTGTATGTTTTAACATACTTAACAAATGTTTAATTTAAATCTTTTCATAAGTATATTTAGATTAAGTAAAATTATTCTTAAATTTAAAATTTTATTATGTATTTTAGAGTGAATTTGTAGTTTTATTGTAAAAACTCTAAATAATTTCTTATTATAAGTTATAATAAAAAGTAATATAGAATATACTGAAAAATTAAATATCAAAATCAAATATAATTGTTAAAAATTTAGCAATTAATGATGATAAAGACTGAAAAAATATAATATTAAAATTATATAAATAGAATAAAAACAACTAATAAGAAAAGAGTGATTTTTTATGAAAAGTACATTAAACAGAATAAAAAAATTTAGAAGTGATAGGGACTGGGATAAGTTTCATACACCAGCTAATCTTTCAAAAGCTATTTCAATAGAATCTGGGGAATTACTAGAAAATTTTTTATGGGATGAAGAAAACTATGATAAAGAACATGTCCTTGAGGAGTTAGCAGACGTAATGATTTATTGCATACATATGAGTGATTGTTTAAAGGTTGATTTAACAGAAATAATAAATAATAAGATGGATAAGAATGAAAAGAAATATCCAGTAGAAAAGTGTAAAGGAAGTAGCAAAAAGTATACGGAATTATAATTAAATTAATCTCTAGAATAAAAAAGTGTATGTAACATTTGTTACATACACTTTTTAACTTAATAAGTATAATTAAAATATAGAAATTATACTTAATAATGTAAAAAGGATGGATTGACATGGATTTAAAAAACTTTAAAAGACAACATATAGAAATATACGATATAATCAAAAAAATTGAGGAAATTATAATTAAAGATGATATAAGTGATTATTTTGATGAATTAGCAAGTAATATAAACAAACTTTCTGGTAAATTACAAATTCATTTAAACACAGAAGATAAATTTTTATACCCCAATTTATTAAAGGATGATAATGTAAAACATATAGCTCAAAGATATGTAGATGAAATGGGTGGGATATTGATACAATTTATAAGTTATAAAGACAAGTTTAACACTAAGATTAAACTTAAAGAAAACAAAAATCATATTATTTCAGAAACAAATAGTATTCTTTTAAAAATAACAAGAAGAATGAACAAGGAAGAAAATGAGCTTTATAAATTGATATAATAAAAAGAAGTGGTAATGAAGTCCATTAGTTTAAAGTTAAAATTAAAACACAAAATTTATTATATTTTTTTGATTTGAATCAGTTTAATATTTATGAAAATTACAAAAATAAACGATGTAGTAAATATACAATTTAACTACATCGTTTATTTTAAATATATTTATTTTATTTTAAATTTATTTACACCATCTTCAAGTTTTTCAGAAAGTTTTCTTAAATTATCTACGTAATTTTCCATCTCTTGCATTGTTGCAGTTATTTCTTCAGCAGAAGCAGAAACTTCTTCTGTGGCAGAAGCGGTTTCTTCTGAAATAGAAGATATGTTTTCTATTTGAAGAACAACTTTATCCTTTTTAGAATCAATAATTGAAGTATCATCTTTAACATCATTGATTTTTTCAGCAAGAATTTTTATATTCTCTATTATGTCAATAAATATTTTATGAGTATCATTTACTACTTTTTCTTGATCATTTACTGTAATTTCTGTTTCTTTCATGGCTGACACAGCAGTCAAAGATTTACTTTTTATTACATCTATTATTTTTTTTATTTCTTCTGTTGAATTTTTTGATTGATCTGCAAGTTTTCTTATTTCTTCTGCAACAACAGCAAATCCTTTCCCCGCTTCACCAGCTCTTGCAGCTTCTATAGAAGCATTTAAAGCTAATAGATTAGTTTGTTCTGTAATTTCAGCTATAGAATCAGACATAGCATTAATTTTTTCAGTACTTAAATTCATATCATTAACAATTTCACTAACTTGTAAAGTTGAATCTTTAGTTTTAGTAGATTTTTCAACTAAAATTTTCACCATATCTAAACCTTGTGAACTTAAATTTTCAGATCCTTCAGAAATATTTACAATATGATTATTAGCATCTGTTATTTTATTTATTCCATCAGATAAATCAAGAATTTCTACTGATCCATCTTGAGAATTTTGAGCGGTTTGTGTAGCACCTTGAGCTATTTCATCTATAGCATGAGAAACTTGTTCTACTGATAATGTTGTTTCTTGTGCCATTATTGCAAGACTTGAAGAAGTTTCAAGTATAACTTTAGATGAATTTTCTACTTCTAGCATAAGTTCTGATATATTTGTTAACATAGAATTAAAATTGTCTCCAAGGCTTCCAAATTCATCTTTACTTTTTATATTAACCTTAGCAGTTAAATCACCATCTGATGCTTTACTAAATGCAATATTTAATTTATTAGCATTATCTGATATAGATTTACTTAAAATATAAGCAACAATAATTGATAAAATAAATGCAATAAATGAAACAATAAAGATTAAATTTCTTATTGCACTGACATCATCACTTATTTCTGAATCATCCATAGTGGCTATAAGTTTCCATCCAGTAAGATGATTAGAAGTGAAACTTGCAAATTTATTAGTACCTTTATATAAATATTTTGAAAAACCCTTATTGTTAGAATTAATCATATTCCAAATTTCTAATTGAACAACATCAGTTGAACCTATAAGTTCACTATTTGGATGAAATAACATTATACCATTAGAATCACAAACATATACATATCCTGCGTTTCCTATAGTAATTTCTGATAAAGATTTAGAAATATTTTCAAGAGAAATATTCATAGACACAACACCAATAATATTAGAATCTCTTTCAACTGTTTTAGAAACAGAAACAACTAGTTTTCCAGTTCGTGCATCATTAAAAGGTTCTGATATAACAACTTGACCTTTGTTTTCTAATGCTTTCTTATACCATGATCTTTCTTTAGGATCAAAATTTTCGCCCATATCTCCTTCAGGATAAATGGTGAATTTACCATTCTCAGTACCGTAGTAAGCACTAAAAATATTATTGTCACTTTGCACTACATTACCAAGTGTTTCTTGTGCAAAAGAAATTCTTTCATCGGATAAATCACTTTCCTTAAAGTTAATATTATTAGACATCATTTCAATTGGATTTATAAAAACTTTAAGTTGAGTATTAAGAGATTCATCAACTTGTTGAAGCGTTTGAGCACTATTAACTTCGAAATTCTTTTCTAAAATTGACTTGGATTTAGAATAAGATGAAATTCCTAGGAATAAAATAGGTATTAAACAAATCAATATAAAGCTAATAATAAGCTTAAAACGAATACTTGTAAATTTAAATTTTGTTTCCATAATTTAATTAACCCTCCTAATATTTTTTCATATTTGCTAAGAAATATTGAGATTCTCTTTGTATGTTAGTAAAAAACTACGTTCATTAGTGAAAAAGCTACTTTATAATTAAGAGATTATACTAATATATAATGTTAAAGACTATATTACTTAACAGTAGATAAATATATTATAATTATCGTTATTTTTCAATTAATCTTTAGAAAAAACATACAAACTACAAAAAATATTCGGTGAATATAACAAATTTAATTATTAAATGACATTATATTTTTAAAAATGATAAATAAAGAAGACTAAAAGTGTATTCATATAAAATAATATTATATAAAAAATATATAAATATTATTTTATAAAAGAAATAAAAAAATAAAATCTACTTTTGTCGAATACGTATACAAACATATAAAGTTAAGTTATTATTTTAATATAAATATTAAAATAATTAATAAAAGTAAGGGGAAAGTTATGTCAGAAAAGAAAGATAAACAGATTATGTGGTATACATTAGCATTTATGGCATTCTCAGCTGTATGGGGATTTGGAAATGTTATTAATGGATTTTCAGAATATGATGGTCTTAAAGCGATTGTATCATGGATTATAATTTTTGCTATTTATTTCATACCATATGCTTTAATGGTAGGGGAATTAGGTTCAGCGTTTAAAGATTATGGTGGCGGAGTTAGTTCATGGATTAACGAAACTATAGGACCTAAGCTTGCATATTATGCAGGATGGACATACTGGGTAGTACACATGCCTTATATTTCACAAAAGCCATCAGGATTTATAATTGCCTCAAGTTGGGCTATTTTTCAAGATAATAGAATTAGTGCAATGAATCCCAAAGTATTACAATTAGCTTGTTTAGTAGTTTTTTTAGTTGGAATGTATATTGCATCTAAAGGATTAAATCCATTAAAAAAATTATCTGCACTTGCTGGTACATCAATGTTTGTAATGTCAATTTTATTTATAGTGTTAATGGTAGCAGCACCAGCAATTACAGATGCAAAGCTAAATACGATTGATTGGTCTTTTAAAACATTTATGCCTACTTTTGATACTAAATTTTTTACTAATTTAGCTATCTTAGTATTTGCAGTTGGTGGATGCGAGAAAATTTCACCTTATGTTAATGAAATGAAAGATCCAGAAAAAGGATTTTCTAAAGGTATGATTGCTCTTGCAATTATGGTAGCTGTATGTGCAATTTTAGGAACAGTTTCACTTGGTATGATGTTTGATTCAAATAATGTACCTAATGATTTAATGACAAATGGTGCATATTATGCATTCCAAAAGTTAGGTGAATATTATCATCTAGGAAATTTCTTCGTAATTATATATGCTATTACAAATCTTATTGGACAATTTGCAGTATTAATTATATCAATTGATGCACCTTTACGTATGTTACTTGATAGTGCAGATAAGAATTTCATTCCAGAAAAAATGTTCATAAAAAATAAAAATGGGGCTTATACAAATGGTCACAAACTTATATTAATAATAGTATCTATATTAATAATAGTTCCAGCTATTGGAATTAAAAATGTTGACGATCTAGTTAAATGGCTAGTAAAGCTAAATGCAGTGTGTATGCCACTTCGTTATTTATGGGTATTTATTGCTTATATTGCTTTAAAGAAAGCTGGAGAAAAGTTTAATAGAGAGTACTACTTTGTTAAGAATAATACTATAGGTATTATTTTAGGAGCATGGTGCTTTGTATTTACTGCTTTTGCATGTATTAGTGGTATGTACTCTACAGATATATTTAAATTAATACTTAATATTATAACACCATTCATATTAATTGGATTAGGTATTATAATGCCTTATATTGCTAAAAAAAATAATAGGCAAGAATTATAAAAATATAAAAATGTACTATACACTAAGTTATTAGTGTATAGTACATTTTTTATGATAAAATATTAATTTTGTAATACATTAATTAATGTATTATAAGAAAAATCCACTATTTCACCACAACTAATTTTATTTGCTTTCAATTCTCTACACATTTCTGTAGAATATTTTTCTTTGATTTTTGTTACAAACTCCCTAGAGTAATCTCTAGCCATATTGATTTCGTTATTATTATGTCTTCCTTTTAAGAAGCCTATAATTACAATTCCAGCATTTATAGCGCCGCAAAGACTTCCAATTCCAGCGCCAGCCCCCATACCACTACCTAATCCAAGTGGAATACTTTCATTATATTCATCATTATAAAATTTAATTAATGATTCAGCACAATTATAACCTTGGCTAAGATATTTTGATGCACACGTCATTTACTTTGTCCCCCTAAAAATATTTTACTATATTGATATTATCATATTTTTCTATAGTGAAAAATGTTTTTTTATTCTTTAGGAATTTATATTATTAAAAAAATTGTGGATAACTTTTAAAATAATGTATTTTAAAGGTATTATGAGTCCCCCTAAAGAATAAAAAATAATCATATGTCGCACCATTATTCCTGCACTGCGTTTGGAAAGGGCGCATGGCTAAAAAAATCGACGGCTCCAAAGTCGCCTTAGCGATTTTGT
>NZ_JAVJAN010000018.1:0-71711 GCF_031344075.1 Clostridium aquiflavi | reverse complement strand
GTACTCATAATACCTTTAAAACACATTATTTTAAAAGTTATCCACAAATTTTTTAATAATATAAATTCCTAAAGAATTAAAAACTATTTTGCAAATCCAAAATCTTCAAATGGATAGAAAATGAATTTGAATTTTCCTTTTATATGAGAGCCGTCAATATAAGGATTTTTCCAAAGTCGAGCATCATTTGAATCAGGACGATTATCACCTAAAAAGAAATACTTTCCCTCAGGAACATCGAATTCACCGGAGTAGGAATAATCTTTATTCTTTACATAATCTTCAACCAGTTCTTCACCATTAATAAATACAACTCCATTTTTAATTTTTATTTTATCACCAGGTAAACCAATTAATCTCTTTACTAATGTTAAATTAAGCTCATCAGATTGAAATACTATTATATCTCCTCTTGTAATACTAGATAGATTATTAACTCTAGTTACAAGTGCCTTGTTATCTTCATTTATAGTTGGAATCATAGAACCAGTCGGAACAAAAACACTAAAAAACATAAATTTATTTATTAAAATTCCAAGTATAAGAGCTATAAGTATAGGTATAAGCCAATCTTTTAAAAAAATAATTTTACTTGATATAGTTTCTTTTTTTATTTCTTCCATGATAAGTACCCCCGTATTTTATGTATAGTGCTCTAATTATTTTTCCATATTTTAACTAAAATATATCATTACATAATGTTATTGTCAAATTGTTTATGTTAAGGTGCTAAATTATATTTTGTAATCATATATTTTAATAATGTAATGTAAAAGTGTAGTTTGAATCGAATTTTATATTTGATATTAGTTAGTGCAAATTGATAATGTATTTAGTTAATGCTTTAGCAAAATAATATATACATCAGCAAAGTGAGAGGTATTAATTTAATATGTCAATACATATTTAAGACATAGCTTATCTTTAAAATATGATCTTAAAAATAAGTAAAGTTAGGGTGTAGAGTAATGGATAAAAAGGTTTCTGATTTCTATTCAATTTTAAAACAGGAAAAAGATAATATAGAGGAATTTAGTAAAATAATTAAGGCAAGTGGTGAATTAACTAAAAGAATCAACATAGTGATTGGTGAAATGAATGCTATAAAGCAAGATATGATGGCATTAGAAGAAAATATAAATGAGGAAAAAGTTAAAACTGAAAATATAGAAGATAAGATAAATTATATAGTAACAAATGAAATTAAGGACAATATGGATACAGTTAAAGAAATACTTGCACATAATTTACCTAAGGATGTGAAAGTAGAATTTGCTAAGAATTCATATGAAGAATTTAATAAAAAAGTAATAGATTTAATGAAGTTTAACAATATAATTGGTGAAGTTATTATTTATAGCAATAATAACAATGAGTTAAAAGTTAATGTAAAGCTGTGGGGAGGAGAAGAAAAAGTTCAAGAGTTTACTATAAAAGAAAAGTATAGGATATTTAAAGTTATATCATTTATTCATACTAATTTAAGTTACGATGAATAAATGATATTAAATGTGTATTTAAAGTAATTACATTCTGTAAATGATTACAAAAACAATGGAAGAGTATTAATATAAATGCTTGAAAAAAATATATATTAATATTATAATTTAAATAATAGGCTATGTTTAAAAACAGAGCCAAGTAATTAAATAATTATTGCCTAATGGCCATATATTTTTCAGTTTTTTGGTTTCAAAACGGGAGAATATATGGCTTTTTTTATTCTTTATGAAAGGAGATGAATATACACATTTACATAATTAGTTATACGTTAATGATAAAAATTTAAAGTAATTATTTTATATTACTGAAATTAAAAAAGGAGTTTATTATGAATTTATTTAAAAGTTCTTTATTTGTATTTTTAGGAGCTTGTTGTTATGGAGTATTATCGACACTAGTAAAATTAGCATATAATGATGGGTTTGTATTTAAAGATGTTGTTATGAGTCAATTTTTATTTGGATGGTTAACTATGTTAATCATAATGCTAATCTCATCTAGAAGAAATATTACGATAAAACAGTTCATTTCACTTGCATTAATCGGAATAAGTACATGTGCAACAACTGTTTTTTATTACTTATCTCTTGAAAGTATTCCAGCATCATTTGCTGTTGTACTATTATTTCAATTTACATGGATTGGAGTATTGATTGAATCCATAGTAGATAAGAAATTTCCATCAAAAATAAAAATATTATCTATTATAATATTATTTATTGGAACTATATTAGCTAGTGGGGTAATTAATAGTAATAACTTTAAGTGGAGCTTTAGTGGAATAATATTTGGACTTATGGCAGCGCTTTCATATTCTCTATTTGTATTTTTTAGTGGAAGAGTGGAAACTCAAATACCATCAGTTAATAGAAGCTTTTGTGTAACAACAGGAGCATTATTAGTTGCCTTTGCTATTTGTCCAAACTATTTCTCTAATGGATGTTTATCACAAGGAATATGGAAATATGGAATTATATTAGGCATATTTGGTGCTGTATTACCAGTGTTATTCTTTGCAATAGGGACACCTAAATTAAGTACAGGCCTATCAACTATTCTTGGAGCAGGAGAATTACCAGTAGCTATTATAGCGTCTATTGTTATTCTAAAAGAAGAGGTTTCTATGATAAAGTGGGTAGGAGTTATAATAATTTTAATAGGGGTTGCATTACCACAGTTAGTAAATTTAAAAAATAACAATTCAATAAAATTTTCTAAGGAACCTAATACTAATTTGTCATAAAATATAATACTAATTTTAAATTAGGTTCTGTTTTAAATTAAATAAAAATAGTAGTTTCTAATAGTTAGAAGCTACTATTTTTTTATAAATAAGTTAGTTAATGATTATTTATATTCAGATTTTTTATCTATTTCACCAACACTTTTAATTAATTCATCTTCACATTTGTCATCTAATTTTTTAAAGCTTGATTTTAAGGAAATCCATTTTATAGCTTCAAAATAATCATGACTTTCAATTAAACCTTGATTCAATAAAACCATTAAACTATCCTTAAAATCTGCAGTATCTCTAGTGGAAAGCTTATCACCATGTTTTCTTATAATACCCATAATATCTAATTTACCATTATTTTTATAATCATGACTACTTATATTAATATTTAGCGCTTTTTCTATAATTGATATAGCAGTTTTTGCTTCATTAGATATATTGTTTTGAGTTTTTAATTGATTTACTATTTTATTTGATTTATTTAGAAAGTCAACAAAATTGGAATCTTTAAGCTTATTCAATTTATTATTAATATTTAAAGAATTATCAATATTAGAATTGGTAGTTTTCATATTTATAAATTCCATACAAACACTTTCTTTCTATAATAGTTTTTAATATTAAGCTATATTTTAGAATATTATTATATTTATATTATCGAATTAGTTTAAGGAAACTTTATACATTATTACAAAATTTTCCTGAAAAATTATAGATTTTATTAATCTATACTGTTCTTAGGTTATATAGTGTAGAATAGAAATAGAGAAAAGATTTCAATGATATTGTATATTAAAGAATAATGTTTATATTCTTTACAAATTGTTATACTTGTAAAAATATTTAGTTGTGTTAAAATATTTTATTATACCAATAAATGGAAAATGATATTAAAGTGAATATATTTGAATTTAGAAGAGAGATTATAAATATATATTAAAAATAATTATATGTTATTAGTAAATAAAATTTTAGAACTAGTATATACTTTATTAAAAGATATGAATAAATGTTAGCTGTAAGATAAATTTACAATAAAAATAGGGGGAAGAAGAATGGAGTACATGGTTAATAAACAATTAGGATGTGTGGATGTAATTTTGAAAAATGGATTATTTAGAAAAACATCTTATGGAGATTGTATTTTCAAATCAGAAAGTGGAGAAATAGATAAATTTACAAAGACTGCTAATATGACAGATGAAAAATATAATGAAGAATTTATGAAATTTTGCAGTAAACACAATGTTAATGGTAAAAAAGTTTTGGAACTTTTAGAATAGAAATATTATAATATAATCACATAATTTAGAAAGTAAAAATACATTTAAGTAATTTAAAGCAACTTAAATGTATTTTTATTTATGAAAGAAGGGTGTATATGGAATTAAAAAAATCAATAGAAGAAGATATAAGTAATATAATGAAAGTTATTAATGAGGCACAAATATATTTTAAAGAACAAAAAATAAATCAGTGGCAAAATAATTATCCTAACATTGATACAATAAAAGAAGATATTAAAAATGATTATTCATATGTATTTTTAAAAGATAAACAAATTGTTGCTACAGTAGCAATTTCTTTTGATGAAGAAAAATCATATGATACTATTTGTGATGGCAAATGGATTAGTAATTGTAAATATGCGGTTATTCATAGAATGGCTGTAAATAACATGTATAAGGGGGAAGGGATAGCATCTAAAATTATTAAAAATATAGAAAAAATTTGTTTAAATAAAGATATACATAGTATAAAAATAGACACACATATAGAAAATAAACCTATGCAAAATTTACTTAAAAAGAATAACTTTCAGTATTGCGGTATAATATACTTAGAAGATAAAAGTGAAAGAATAGCTTTTGAAAAGGTAATATAAAATAAAATTTAATATTGATTGGGAGCATTAAAATTATGAAAAGAATTTTATCTAAAAAAGAAAAAGTTTTAACAAAACAATTGAAAATTATTAGTAAAAAAGAAGAAAATTTATTAGTAGAACAGAAAGAAAGCTTTTTAAATAAAAAAATATCACCATATAAGAATAAGCTAGAAGAAAAAATTCCAGATAAACTTGAAGAAACTTTGCAATTAGCATTTGAAAAAGGTTTTAATATTGTTTTTAAAAAAGGTGTAAAAATTATTGAAAAAAGTTTTGATAAAGAGAAAATAAATGAAGAGTTTAATATAGATGATTATGCTGTAAATATACAAACTAATAAAAAGAATATAAATAGAATTGATAAAAAAACAAATAGAAAAGTATTTTTAAATAAATCAATAGGTGTATTAGAAGGCGGAATACTAGGAGTTTTAGGTATAGGTTTACCTGATATTCCAATTTTTATAGGGGTTATATTAAAAACTATTTATGAAATAAGCTTAGGATATGGTTTCCACTATGATAATGATGATGAAAGAATATATATTTTAAACGTTATTTCTAGTGCTATGACTACAGGAGAAGAAAAAAGAAAATATCTTGAAGAGATTGATAAAGTAGGAGAACAAATAAATAATGGGATTAAAATAGAACATAGTGTAGACGAATTAATTAATGAAACATCTAAAAAAATGGCATCTTCAATGCTGACAAGCAAATTTATACAAGGATTACCTATAATCGGTGTTGTAGGTAGTTTTACTAATTATAAAACTATAAAAGATATTAGTAAGATAGCTAAAGTTAAGTATAAGAAGCGATATTTAAAAAAACTTAAATAGTTAAATAAGTATATATAAGAACTCTATTGATTGGATAGGGTTCTTTTTATTTGTATTATGTTTTATAAAACACAGTCTTATTTTAAAGTAAGAGACCTTCAGACGCTGATAATTAAATAGCGAAAGGAGGTGTAATATTATAATGGTTGAAGAAATGAATAACAAAATCTTAAAATTAAGACAAGCTTTGCAAAAACTTATAAGTGAAGAAAACAATTTATTAAATCCTAAAGTTATTGCAGCTAGTCAAGAACTTGATGAAGTTCTAAACGAGTATAATAAATTACTCAAAGAACTAAAAAAGTAAAGTGAAAAAGGGGAGGAATACTTCTTATTCCTCCTTTTATATATTTATAACTTAAAGTACATAAATAGAGAAAATATTATTGCAAAAAAATATATTAAGTATAATTTTTTAATAGAAAATAATTTTTTGATAATAAATTTCTAATAAGTGCAACATTTTCCTGAGTAGAATTGTTTTATAAGTGAAGGAGATGATTAAAATGAAAATAACAAAAAGAATTTTAGGAAGCGCTATAGCCTTAACAGTTCTTATGGGAGTGCCACAATATGTATCTGCCAATGTACTAACTACATCAGATAATGTGGCAGCAACAGAAAGCCAAGAAGTATTTAATATGCCAAAATTCTCAACAGCATGGGGAAGCGTAAAGGAGAAGGGTAATAAGCAAATTCATATTAAAAATTCAAGTAACATGAACAATGATATGATATTAAATATATCTGATGAAACTAAGATAATAGATGCAGTTAGTGGATTACCAGTTGCTATTAATGATATAAATATAAATGATGATATTTATGCATATACTAGCCCAATAATGACAATGAGCTTACCACCTATAACTACGGCAGAAGCTATTATTGTTAATATACCCCAGGATTTTAAAGTTCCTAATTATATGGAAGTTCAGGATATAAAGAAAAATGATGATGGAAGTATAACTGTTACAAGTGATGATGGATTACTACAAGCAACATTAAATAAGGATACGAATATATCTCCTTACTTAACAAGAAATATTGTAACTATGGATAATATTGAGGTTGGATCAAAAATATTTTTATGGACAAAGTATAATCCAAATGAACCTCAAACTTTACAGCTTCCAGAAAAGGTAAATGTAGAAAAGTGCTTACTTATGCCTTATGAATATAGTGGACTAATTAAAGCTTCTGCAGATAAGTTAAGTGTTAATGGGGAAGATATTAATTTTAAAGCTAGTGAAGCTCCATTTATGGAAGGTGAAACATTAATGCTTCCATTAAATTTAGTTTCAAAAAAACTTGGATATGAAGTTAAACCTTTTAATAAAACAACTATGCTTAACATTACAAAAGAAGGTTTTAAAACTTATACTGTAGCTATTGATAGCGAGATGTTAGAAACAGAAGATACTGGGTATTATTTAAGAAATAAAACAATGGTAAAAAATAATACTATATTTGTAAGTTCAGAATTATTTAACTTAGCTGAAAATGCTAAGGTAGTAGTAGAATAGTTTAATAAGGATGTGTTTTAGTATTGTGTTCAAATATTCATAAACAATTTGGATGAGCAGTTAAAACACAGGTTATATAAAAATAAGTATATAAAAAAATAAGTATATAAAAAATTCAGTATATAAAAAATTTAGTATAATAAGATTACAATTTCCAAAATAAATATTAAAAAATAAATAAAAAATTTCTAAAATAAATAATAAACATTAAAAACAAATAAATAATTTCTAAAATATAATATGAATGTAAGTTTACAAGAATATAGTCTATGATACAAAACTATTTGTTAGTATCATAGACTATATTTTTTTGTTTATATATAGTTTATTTTAAAAATAATATAAATTTCTATTTTAATAGATATAAAAAACAATATATTAAAAGTTTTTTAATATGTGATAAAGTTACAGAAAAATAAAGGTTTATCTAATAAAATGAAAAAAGATAAACTGATCTGTACACAATGAAATAGAAATTTTAATTTAATATAATATGTAAATTGGGAGGAATTCTAGTGAAAAAATTTTTAGAATTATGGAAAAAATATTCATTTATAATGTTAATAGCTTTTATAATATTAGGACTAATTGATTTAAGATTTGCTTTGTTAGCTATTATATGTATGGTTGCACCTATAATTGTTTCTGTTGCTAAGGGGAGATTTTGGTGTGGTAATTTATGTCCAAGAGGAAATTTTTATGACAATGTAGTTTCTAAATTTAGCAATAAAAGAAAAGTACCTAAATTTTTAAAATCTTATTATTTTAGAGCAATAGTAGTAGTTGTTATGATGTCTATGTTTGGTATAGGAATTAAACAAAACTTAGGAAATTTATATGGTATTGGCATGGTATTTTATAGAATGATCGTTGTAACAACTTTAATAGGAATAGTATTATCTTTATTCTATAATCATAGAACTTGGTGTCATTTTTGTCCTATGGGAACTATAGCATCAGTTATATCAAAATTTAGGAAAAACAAAAAAGTATTGCAAGTATCATCTTCATGTGTATCTTGTAAAATATGTGAAAAAAAATGTCCTTTAGGAATAGTTCCTTATGAATATAAGGGGGATATTTTAAGTCATCCTGATTGCATACAATGTGGACAATGTGTAACAGTATGCCCTAAACAAGCAATAGGATATGATAAAATCACATTAAAATAGAAATATAATTAAAATAAAAGGTTAAAATAAACTATACGTAAGTTAAGTTTATTTTAACCTTATTTTTGGGTGTTTAATAAAAAGTGTTATTATTTTATTTTTGTCAGATTTTAGTTTGTTTTAAAATAGGAGGTGATATATACAATCATTGAGGATATTTTGTTTATGTATATATCACCAATTTTAAAATTTAAATTTCTGGTTCAACAGATTTTTTAGGATATAGTGTTGTACCCCATATTGAGAATGTTCTTTCTTTTACTAGTGGGATATTTTGAGCATCTATAACTTGTCTCCACCATTCCCATGCAAGGCCTGTACACTCCCATGCTTTAACGGAAATATTTCTAGCATTTCCTTTTAGATATATTTCTGTATTAAAGTGAGCAGTTTTATCTTTATCACTTCCAGACCAAATCTTATGCTCTATTATTTCATTACCATCTTTATCATAGCTAACTTCATCCCAAGTTACTTCAAATTGAGCAACATAAGCACCACTATGATCAAGAACAATTTTACCATTAGTATATTCTGTTGATGTTGTTTCAATATACTCTGTTTTATTATTTACACTAGCAATTCTATTATCTTTTAAGAATGTACTTGTGTATGAAATAGGATAGCCAGGATTTTTAGGACTATATACTGAATTGTTTTGTATTATATTTTGTATTTCATTAAAATCTTTAGTAACTACTTTGTTATGGGCTTCAGCACCACCACCAAGAACTGTAGCTGTAAATGAACTTTGCTCTAAGATATCTTCATATTCTGTGTTACCACTGATATCTTGGTTAGAGACTAAAGCTTTAAATGCTGCTTTAACATTTGCACTCTTAGATGTAGTTTCAAGTTTTACATAAATTGTTCTACCATAAGCTACATTAGAAACATATGCAGGTGGATTTTCGTTATCTACACCTTTTAAAGCTAATTCATCAAAGCGTACATTGTCACCAAATAAGTCAGAAGGTTTTTCAGGCGCATCTACACTAACTGTATAGAATATTTGTTTATATGCAACAACCATAGCTTGTTTTTCACCTTTAAATATAGAATTGAAATCTATATTTAATGCTTTGTCTAAAATTTTGAAATTGCAACCAAACATTGTAGATAATTGAGATTTACTATATACCATAGCATCAGTATAGCTCATTCTTGTGGGAATAGTATATTTAGATGCGTATTTTGTATTCCAAGTATCTAATAGAGAATTTATTGAAGAATTTACAGTAGAGTATGTTGGTGAATTAACAACTTTACTACCATCATCACTCATTCCAGGTAAGTCAACACTTATAGTTATTGGTTTTCTTTTACAAGAAATTATATCTGGTTTGTTTTCTACAAGATTTCTATTTGCAAGTTGAATAGCACCAGGGTAAGTTCTATCGTTAATTGAGTCTATTATTGAAATATCTGCAGTAGAGTCAGATATACTTTTCTTTTCTCTTTTTACTACAATATATTTATTTGGAGTATCAAAACCTTGAGCAGGCACAAAGCTATCAACGCTTTCACCTTTTGAAGATAGTATCTTATCAGGGTTATATGATAAGCCATAGATATTTTTATCGATATCATTAATTTCATTTTTTAAAGTATCTCTTATAAGAGGTATATCTTCTATAATTGGTTCCTCAATAGATTTGATAGGATCAACTATAGGATTAATAGTAATGGGGTTAATAGCTTGTACAGAATCTGTATTTAGTAAGTCACCATCTGTTTGTGTGTCCTCATCTAATACGTTTTTTTCAGATAAACTATTATCTGTTTTATTATCTGATACAACATTTTTTGTTTCATCACTAATATTTTCAGTAATCACATTTTTATCTGTAGTTTCTTTTGCAGAATTATCTTCTGTTATGCCTGATAGAAAAACATTGTTATTAGTTTTAAAATCACTAATATATGCAAATCCATTGATAAGCATAACTGCTAATAATCCTTGTGCAAATGACTTAAGAAGTTTTTTAGTAGTTTTCATTTAATTTTCCCCCTTTTTTGTATAGTTATAATATTTGGTGCTGGTTATTTATACGGACAAAAATCAAGAAACTTTAGAAAAAAAAGAGAAAACAGAGGATAAATACCAATTAATATATTGCATAGGCTTTATAGGACGATATATTTTTAAACATTACTACTAATAATTAAAATAATAAATATAGTATTTTATAGTAATTTAATGTGATTAAGTCACTTAAGTATTATAGAAATACAAGTATAATAAAATTAACAAATACAATTATAATATGTTTTAAATATGATAGGAGGCTTTATTATGGCTAAAATTATAAATAGCAGAGAATTTATGGAAAATGTAGAAAATACTAAGGGAGTAGTAGTGGTTGACTTTTTTGCAAATTGGTGTGGTCCATGTAAGATGTTAGCACCTATCTTTGAAGAAGTTAGTAACGAATTTAATGATAAGGCTAAATTGTTTAAATTAGATGTAGATGAAAGTGGAGAAGTAGCACAAAAATACGGAGTTTTTTCTATTCCCACAATGATAATATTTAAAGATGGAAAAGCAGTAGAAAACTTAACTGGATTTATGCCAAAAGAAAATATAACAAATAAATTAAAGGCTTATTTATAAAATGTTTGAAGGAATAACCTCTGTAAGTAATGTGAGTTATTTATTAGTATTTTTTGAGGGGATAGTTTCATTTCTATCCCCTTGTGTATTACCTTTAATACCACTTTACATTGGGTATTTAGCAGGAAATGCTAAAAAACAAAATAATGATGGTACATATACTTATGAAAGAAAAAAAGTATTATTTCACACTATATTTTTTGTACTAGGAATTTCAACAGCTTTTTTCATATTAGGAATTTCATTTACCACAATAGGAACATTTTTTAATAATAATAAAATGATTTTCACTAAAATTAGTGGAATTATAATAATTATTTTAGGTTTATTTCAAATGGGAATTTTTGAATTTAAATTTTTGCAAAGAGAACGTAAATTAAAAATAAACTTAAATGGAAAGAAGGTAAATCCCTTAATAGCTTATATAATGGGATTTACATTTAGCTTTGCATGGACACCTTGTGTTGGTCCAGCATTATCATCAGTTTTAATTCTTGCATCAAGTGCTAAAGATGCAGCTATTGGAAATTTATTGGTTTTAATATATTGCTTAGGCTTTGTAATACCATTTTTAATATTAGGTCTTTTTACAACTCAAGCTTTAAATTTTATAAAAAATAATAAAAATGTTATGAAGTATACAATAAAAATAGGTGGAGTCCTAATGATAATTATGGGAGTAATGACTTTTACAGGATGGTTAAATAATGTTACAGGTTATTTAAATCAAGTAGGAAGTAATGAAAATACTAAATTAACCTCAGAAGAAAAAGAAGAAATTAAAAGAGAAGAACAATATATTAAAGAATCAGAAGAAAGAAATAATTCTAATAGTACAAATTCAAGTAATGAAGATATAGAAAAGGAACCTTTGCAACCATCATTTGATTTTACGTTAAAGGATCAGTATGGAAATGTTCATAAATTATCTGATTATAAAGGTAAAACTGTATTTTTAAATTTCTGGGCAACATGGTGTCCGCCATGTCGTAGGGAGATGCCTCATATAGAAGAGCTGTATAAAGAATTTAATTATAATAAAGATGATGTTATTATCTTAGGATTAGCTCAACCAGGTGGAGAAGAAAAGGACATAGAAGGAATTAAACAATTCTTAAATGAGCAGGAATATACATTCCCAGTAGTTTTTGATGAGAGTGGAGAGGTATTTAATAATTATAGAATAATGTCTTTACCAACTACATTTATGATAGATAAAGATGGAAATGTTTATGGCTATGTAAATGGTGCTTTAAGCAAGGAACAAATGAAAAGCATAATAAATGAAACCAAAGAAAATAGATAGAAAAAAATTAATATTAAATTTAAGATAAGCTATAGGACATTTTGTTTTAAGGTTAAGGGAATTATAAGAAAAATCAAACAATTTTTGAAAAAGAATCTAAGGATATACAGGAAGTTTATATTAGATTGTCCAATTATCAACTATATATTTAAGTGAAATTTTTAATTATAATAAGGTCATGAAGTTGAGGAACATAAAACAAGTAACAACTTCAAAATTAAAAATAGTAATTTTTTAAGTTACTAAATTTAAATTAAAAGGGGAATTAACATGAATAAAAAGAAGTTTATTGTGATTTTATCTGTAGTTAGTACGTTATTAATTGGAGGAACAGCAAGTTTTGCTTGTACTAGAAATGTAAGTGCACAAGCAGTAACTACACAAGCAATTGAAGGTACTAAAGAGGATACAGAGTCTAAAGATGCAAATACAGAAGTTAATCAAGTAATTCCAGAAGCTAATGATCAAAAAGTAGAATCTACAGATGCAGCAGCATCTAAGGTAAGTAATGAAGCTACTAAAGGTAATACAGAAGTTAATACAGAAGTTAATACAGAAGTTAATGATCAAAAAGCAGAATCTACAAATACAGCAGTGCCTGAGACTAGTAATGAAGCTACAGTGAATTCAGGTGAAAAAGAAGCGAAATCTACAAATAATTGCACAAATTCTTGTGCAAACACGTCAGATAATACATGTAGCACTGATTGTACAAATTCAGAAAATAATTGTTCAAATTCTTGCGCAAATGGATCAGATAACAAATGTAACACTGACTGTACAAACTCAGCAAACGGATGCACTAGTGCAGAAAATCAATGTTCAAACGTTAAAGTTATAGAAGGTCAAAATTCATTTAATGGTAAAGGAACTTGTCAAGGAACTTGCCCAACACAACAAATGATACAAAGTTGCCTAAATAAAAAATAAAGTAAAAGATTGAAAAATATTCCCAAAATAATAATATTAGATAAAGTTAAGGGAAGTATTGAAACCAATTGCTAATAAAGTTGTTGACAAATTTCATGCAGGTACATATACTAATATAATATTAAAAAAATTATAACAATTGAATAAGAATCAGTAGGTGAGGTTACCATAGGGATACTGGTTGCTGCCTCGGAGTAGTGGAGACACTATGAGAAGGTTAGCAGGATACGTTGATTTTAAGGCGTATTCTAATGCAATTTCATTGCCCTATGAAGCTAAAGCTTTAACGAAAGGTTTATTTATAACGTGTATTTTATGTCCTCGTTCAGTTTTTAGCTGAGCGAGGATTTTTATTTTATAAGGAGATACAATGAAAAAGATATTTTTTATAGGAGATACTCATTTTGGAGATAGTCAGATTATTGATTATGAACAAAGACCATTTGCTAATGTAGAAGAAATGGATATAGAATTAATTAATAGATGGAATTCTGTTGTAACAGATGATGATACAGTTTTTATGATAGGTGATTTTTCTCTTTATCCTAAGGAAAAGACTACAGAGATATGTAATAAATTAAAAGGGCAAAAGATCTTGATTGTTGGCAATCATGACAGTAATTCAGAAGAATATTATTATGAATGCGGATTTAAGAAGGTATATCAATATCCAATAATTTTGGATGAATTCTGGATGATTTCACATAAACCATTATATTTAAATAAAAATATGCCTTATGCCAATATTTATGGTCATGTACATGGAAATGAAATGTATGTTGATTATTCAAAACAATCATTTTGTGCATGTGTAGAACGTATAAATTATACTCCTATTTCTTGGGAACAAATAAAAGAAAAGATGAACCTTTTCTCTTAACTTAATAGGTGAATATTTAAAAATTCATATACTTTTAAAAAAATAAGTTCTCCAAATAAAAAAATACAAACTTATTATAGTTTTATTTAAGGTTTTGGAGAATTGCAATATTTAACACATATTATTATATTTAATATAATTTATTTATACATATCAACATAATCAATGTACTTATATTTATTAAACCAATTATATGTTGTTTTTAATATTAAATATATTTTTTGTTTTTATAAATTATGTGAACAATTACAGGGAAATATAAAATTATGAATATAAAAAATTTAAAAGCTGTATATAAAAAATAATTTATCAAGAATTAAATTAAAAGATTTATTACTTTTGTTTGATGTAGTATGACTTTAGCGTTGATGGGAATTTATGGTGATATGATACAAGCAAGATTAAGCTAATTTAAAATTTCATAAAGTGGAAAAAATTAAATTTACAATGACCTTATTTTATGAAATAATGTAATAATGAATTTTTAGTAAGCAAGAAGTGAGTGAGGTAACATAATGAAAATAGGATTTGATCATGAAAAATATTTAGAGGAACAATCAAAGTATATCTTAGAGAGAGTTGATAGCTATGATAAGCTATATTTAGAATTTGGTGGCAAACTTTTTAATGATAGACATGCAATGAGAGTTCTTCCAGGATTTGATGAAAATGCAAAGATTAAATTACTGCACAAGTTAAAAGAAAAAGTTGAAGTAGTAATATGTGTTTATGCAGGAGATATAGAAAGAAACAAAATAAGAGGCGATTTTGGTATTACATATGATATGGATGTCTTAAGACTTATTGATGACTTAAGAACTTATGAATTAGAAGTTAATAGTGTAGTTATTACAAGATATAATGGTCAACCAGCGACTACAGTATTTATAAATAAGCTTGAAAGAAGAGGCATCAAAGTTTATAAGCATAAATCAACAAAAGGATATCCAACAGATGTTGATACAATAGTTAGTGAAGAAGGTTACGGACAAAATCCATATATTGAAACTACAAAACCAATAGTAGTTGTAACAGCACCAGGTCCTGGTAGTGGAAAACTTGCTACTTGTCTTAGTCAATTATACCATGAATCAAAAAGGGGAAATGCTGCGGGATATTCTAAGTTTGAAACATTCCCAGTATGGAATGTTCCATTAAAACACCCATTAAACATTGCATATGAAGCTGCAACAGTTGATTTAAAGGACGTTAATATGCTTGATTCATTCCATATGGATGCATACAATAAGGTTACTGTAAATTACAACAGAGATATTGAAAGCTTTCCAGTATTAAAGAGAATAATAGAAAAGATTACAGGTAAAGAATCTATTTATAAATCACCAACTGATATGGGCGTTAATAGAGTTGGATTTGGAATAGTTGATGATGATGCAGTTAAAGAAGCATCAAAGCAAGAAATAATAAGAAGATATTTTAAAACTGGTTGTGATTATAAAAAAGGATATGCAGATAAAGAAACTTTCGACAGATCTAAATTAATAATGGAAGAAGTAGACTTAAAAGAAACTGATAGAAAAGTTGTTCTTCCAGCTAGAGAAAAATCTGCGAAATTAAAGATGGCTACAGATGAAAATGAAATTTGTCCAGTAGTAGCATTAGAATTAAATGATGGAACAATTTTAACAGGAAAGAGCTCAGATTTAATGGATGGGGCTGCAGCTGTAACAATTAATGCTATAAAATATTTAGCTAATATTTCAGATGATATATACTTAATTTCACCTGTTATATTAGAACCAATAATGAACTTAAAGTCTAAGACTTTTAATGAAAAGAATATATCATTAAATTGTGAAGAAGTTCTTACAGCGTTAAGTATTTCAGCAGCAACAAATCCAACAGCACAAGTTGCTATGGAAAAATTACCTTTATTAAGAGGTTGTCAAGCTCACGCTACAACTATATTATTAAGAGCAGATGATACAACTTTAGGAAAATTAGGAATAGATGTTACATGTGATCCTAATTATCCATCAGAAAGTCTTTATTATAATAACTAAATTGTTTATTTAAAACAGAGCTTTAGTTAAAAATTAAAATATCAAAAGACTGTAATGAGATTTGTATAGAAATAAATCTTATTACAGTCTTTTATTTTTATATTAATTATATGTGAAAATGCAAAAGAAATGGCAAGAGTTAAAAAGTAGAATGAAGAGCGTGATTTAGTTTGTAAGAAAGAGATTCCGTATTATATTTTTCTCCAATTCATTAAAAATAGTAGTAATTGTATTAAATTCTAAAAATCTAAAATTCTTAAGAAGAAAAGAAGTTTAGATTTTTAGAATAAATAAATTTTAGAATTTAAGAATTTGCTTATGTGATGCGTGTTTAATCACCACATTCTTCTTTATATAGACTTTCTAAATAGTAATGATCTGTTAGTTTTTTTGTTAAGTTATCCCATGAATAAATTCTTCTTTGAAGCTCTATTCCAAACTCACGTTTCATTTTAATTTTAGATTCATTTAAATGAGGTTCATTTTCAAATTCCTCAAAACTTTTTAATTTTTGTGTTTCATAATCTGTAAGAAAGGAAATAATGTATCTTCCATGTTCTTGTGATTGCTCTTCTAAGTCAAATTTTATGGTATTAATAAGGCCACATATTACAAAGTGTTCTTCATAAAGTCCTTTGGCTCCATATGATCGTAACTGTTTATAAAATTCATCTTTTAACTCTATTAAATACGGAGTATTGTTAATAACACCTTCTTTTGGAGCGTATTTTTTCATTAACCTAAATCCTCGTGCAATTCCTCCAATGCTTCTTATAGCAGTATTGGTTAAGTCAATAGCATCTGAAATATATTCACCAGTATTAATTTCAGCTATAAATTCATCAAATGCTTTAATGAAATTCTCTATAAGTATCCCTTCCATTAATGAATCATCTTGTCTTGCATCTTCTCTTAATGTTTCTCTAGTTATAAAGAAATCACATAGTTCTTCTAACTCACAATCAGACATATTATCATCATTTATGTTTAAAATAAGCTCATTAACTTTTCTTGTTAAAGTTGGCTTTAGATCTTCAATATTGGTACTATCTAATTTATTTAATAAATCTTTTATTTCTTTATAAAACATATTTTCCTCCTAAAAATTTTTACTCATAGATTTATGTGTGTAAGGTATATAATAGGAAATTACTCGGTTTTGAAGTTATTTATATATTAATTGATTTTATATAAAATGTATCTTTTTATTTATATAAAGTTCATTAATATGACTTTAGTGTATTTTTTTTATTTGCTTTGAAATGTATCTCTATAATAAATTGATTATAACATATTTTGTAAATGTAAAGGTGCTTAGAATTTCTAAGGGGGTAAAATAGAACTTTAGATGTTGTTTTGGGGAGAGGAATATGTTGCTTAGCGAGGAATGAGATTAGCAACATAGCCCGCATTTCCATAGGAAATACGTTCCTCAGAAATTCTCGTAGTTATAGGTAACTTGTTTGAATATTTAAATGATAAATATGATGATGATAAAAAGCTTAATGAGGAGGTATTAAAGATGACTAAAACTTTATATGATCCTGAAGTTGAAAAAAGGGGAATAGAAAAAGGAATAGAAAAAGGTGAAGAAATAAAAGCAAAGAAATCAGCAGAAAATCTTTTAAAGCTTGGAGTAAGTGAAGAAATAGTGGCACAAGGAGTAGGACTTACAATAGAAGAAGTAAGAGAAATAAAAAAATTACTTGTTCATTAATAGTAACTTTTAGAAATATTCAATAAATAAAAATTAGTAAACAAAGAAAAATGGCTGTACTACAAGGTATTTAAACCAAGTAATACAGCCATTCTTATAAATAAATGGTGCCGCTAGCCGGATTCGAACCGGCACGATATCACTACCAGAGGATTTTGAGTCCACCACGTCTGCCAATTCCATCATAGCGGCATATTCATATTGTTGAACAAGTGATATTTTACCATAGTATAAAATATAATTCAAGTTAAATCTTTTAAGTTTTTTTTATCAAAATTTTTAAATAAAGGTTGTTACATAATAAATCATTTGCTAGAATAGGAATAGGGCATTGATATCCCGGTGGGATGTTTTTAAGCCCAGTACTATATTAAAAAAGATAAATTTTAAGTTTTTATTATAGTACTTATCTATTAATTAGGGAGAGGAGCAAATTTATATGATGTATTCAAAAGAAGTTGAAGAAATGTGTGTAGTTGCTAAGGGTCCTAATCACGGACCAGCACCAATTCCTGCAGAAGGAAAATGGGTACAATCTAAAGAAGTAACTGATATATCAGGATTAACTCATGGAATAGGTTGGTGTGCACCACAACAAGGAGCTTGTAAATTAACTCTAAATGTTAAGGACGGTATAATCGAAGAAGCTTTAGTAGAAACAATAGGATGTTCAGGAATGACTCATTCAGCTGCAATGGCTTCAGAAATATTACCAGGAAAGACTATATTAGAAGCATTAAACACAGATTTAGTTTGTGACGCTATAAACACAGCTATGAGAGAATTATTCTTACAAATAGTTTATGGAAGAACTCAAACTGCGTTCTCAGAAGGTGGATTACCAGTAGGAGCAGGTCTTGAAGATTTAGGAAAAGGTCTAAGATCTCAAGTTGGTACTATGTACGGAACTCTTGCTAAAGGACCTAGATACTTAGAAATGGCTGAAGGATACGTTACTGACGTAGCTTTAGATGAAGACAAAGAAATTATCGGATATAAATTCGTTAATTTAGGAAAAATGATGGAAAACATAGGCAAGGGTATGGATGCTAATAAAGCATTAGAAGAAGCTAGAGGTCAATACGGAAGAGTTGCTGACGCTGCTGAATTAATGGACCCAAGACATAAATAATTATTTGTAAAGGAGGATTTTTATTATGGCAATATTTGAAAGTTATGAAAGAAGAATTAATCAAATCACTCCAGTACTAGAAAAGTACGGAATGAAAACTCTAGAAGATGCGCAAGCAGTTTGTGAATCAATAGGAATTGATCCATGTACAATAGCTAAAGAAACTCAACCAATAGCGTTTGAAAATGCTGGATGGGCTTATACTTTAGGTGCTGCTATAGCTATAAAGAAAGGTTGCAAAAAAGCTGCTGAAGCTGCTGAAGCAATCGGAGAAGGATTACAAGCATTCTGTATCCCTGGATCAGTTGCTGATGATAGAAAAGTTGGTTTAGGACACGGAAACTTAGGAGCTATGCTTTTAAGAGAAGAAACTAAATGCTTCGCATTCTTAGCAGGACACGAAAGTTTCGCTGCTGCTGAAGGTGCTATCAAAATAGCTGAAAAAGCTAACAGAGTAAGAAAAGAACCATTAAGAGTTATATTAAACGGTCTTGGAAAAGATGCTGCATTCATAATCTCAAGAATTAATGGATTCACTTATGTTCAAACTAAATTTGACTACTATACTGGAGAAGTTAAAGTAGTTAAAGAAAAAGCATACTCAAACGGAGAAAGAGCTAAAGTAAGATGTTACGGTTCTGACGATGTTAGAGAAGGTGTTGCTATCATGCATATGGAAGGCGTTGACGTATCAATCACTGGTAACTCAACTAACCCAACAAGATTCCAACATCCAGTTGCAGGAACATACAAAAAAGAATGTATGGAACAAGGTAAGAAATACTTCTCAGTAGCATCAGGTGGTGGTACTGGAAGAACTCTTCACCCAGATAACATGGGGGCAGGTCCAGCTTCTTACGGTATGACTGATACTATGGGAAGAATGCATTCAGATGCACAATTCGCAGGATCATCATCAGTTCCAGCTCACGTTGAAATGATGGGTCTTATCGGAATGGGTAACAACCCAATGGTAGGATGTACTGTTGCAGTAGCTGTTGCTGTTGAAGAAGGAATGAACAAATAGTCTTTTGACTAATTGTTAAAGCTGAGTAATTAGCTTATATGAATACTCACATTTATAGATTTTAGGATCTGTGAATGTGGGTATTTTTTGTATAAATTTATGTTTGGTAACAATTAGTGTTATGATAAAGAATTTAGAGTTTAATAATGAGGTATTTGATAAAATAGATTTAAAGAAGTCTAAAGATAAACTAGATTTTAGGAGATATGAATATGATGAACAAATATTCATATAAAGGACAAGATATAACTTTAGATATTATAATGAAGATTGAAAAAATTATTAGCATTATATGTGAAAAAACAGGGGAAACATTTGAAAAAGTCCTTAAAAAATTTTATGAATCTAACACATATAAAGCACTTGAAAACACAGAATCTGTTTTATGGGCTGAAAGTTCTCAATACATTGTTGATGAATTATTTAGAGAATGGGAGAAAAAATATAATATTAGCTCACATTGAAATGATGGGTCTTATCGGAATGGGTAACAACTTAGATGGTAGGATGCACTGTTGCAGTAGCTGTTGCTGTTGAAGAAGAAATGAACAAATAGTCTTTTGTTGTTACAACAAAATATTAATTTGTCAACGGATTGTCAACGGATTTATATATGCATTAATAACTCATGTTGATATAGATGAAAAGAGTAACTTTTTAGTTGCTCTTTTTATAGAATGGTACCTATAGAGTGGACACTTAGAAAAAAGTATCTCCTCTATAGGTATTTTTTGTGTTCTTTACATGGAATGTTAATAATATCAATATCAATTATATTGGTATTATTGATATTGATAGCATTAAAACATAATTCTAAAAATTGTGAATTTAATCTTGAACTTAACATAAAGGGTTTTAAATTATTTTGGAATACGGGAGTTTATGTTGATGAATTTAATACATCTTTAGATGTTGTATTAGGTGGAGATTTAGCACTTATTATGGATTGGATAAGGCTTGGTATTTTATTACTAATAAGCATTTTATCTGGTATAAATATATTTAAGAAATAGTTGATAAATAAAAGTTAATTCTAGGGAGGCATTTGAAAATCCAAGAAGATAATCATTTATTGAAAGAATAAAGATAGTCTAGAAATAAGATTATTTTTTGCTTATATAATAAACGTTTTGAAGAAGATAAAACTTTAGATGAATTACGTGAAGTGGGAAATAAAGATAATAATTCATGTAGAATTGAAAATAATTATAAAAATAATAATGAGTCACATGTAATAGAAAATGGGGGAAATACTATTAGCAATGTGGTAAGTAATATAGACAGTCTTTAAGTTAATGCAGGAGAGTTACTTAAGTATTATGAAAGTATCACAGGAGTAAGTGGTGGACTTAACTTATGTTTTCTTAAGCTAGCTATTTCTAGTCATGGATATGATAATGTTAAGATGGCAATTAATAAGGCATTAGAGTTTACTAAGGAAAATATGAATTACATTAATGGCATACTAAAAAATTGGAGAAAAAAATGGTATCCAAGTAAATATGACAAGTTTAAAGGCAAGGATAAAAGAAGAGTTCATGATAAATTAAAAAGAAAAGGCACTAATTTGAAATTTGATAATTTTGAACCTAGGGAGTATGACTATGATGATTTGGAAAAGAAGCTATTAGGGTGGTAATGTAATTAATACCTGATGTTTTGGGTGTTAAGTATATAGAAGGAGAAATAAAATATGAATATAAACTTGAAAAATAGATATAACAAGCTACAAGAAGTAATATTGTGTTATCCAGTAAATTATAAGGTAGAAAAAAAGGAAATAAATAAAGAAATAATGTTTAAGCAGTACAATAACTTCATAAATATACTATCACAAGAGGGTATTGTAACTTATTTTTTAGATCCTAAGTATGGAATATCTCAAGTTTATACAAGGGATATAGCATTTGCTATAGATGAGATTTTATTTATAGGAAAAATGAAGGCTAAAAGTAGGACTGAAGAATATAAAGCCTTAGAAGAATTCTTTAAGGGGAATAATATAAAAGTAAAAAAGATAAATAATTTTATAGAAGGAGGAGATGTGGTGTTGCATGATAGCACAGTATTTGTAGGACAAAGCAATGCAACATCAATAGAAGGGATAAATGAACTTGAGAAAATTTTAAAGGAAGAAAATAAAGATTATAAGGTTGTACCTATAAGATTTAATAAGGAGGAAATGCTGCATTTGGATTGTGTATTTAATGTAATATCACAAGATAGTTGTGTAATTAGTGATTATATATATGATATGGATATTATAGAAAAGAGTTTCAAGAAGTGTTATTATATAGAAAAAGAAGAAGCAAAGAATTTAGCAGCAAACTTTATAACAATAGGAAATAATACTGTAATTTCATCTAGCAAAAAACTATGTGAAATCCTTGCTAAAGATGGAATAAATGTGATTTATATAGATTACTCAGAAATAATAAAGGGAGGTGGAGCATTGACTTGCACAACACTTCCAATATCATCTAAATAAAACATGACGTTTGGACTATGAGAAAAGAAATTCAGTTGGAATTATATAAAAAATATTATAGTATTTAATTATACGTGACACTATTATTATATAAATAATTTAATGAAAGTAAAGGAAAGAAAATAATGAAAATATATTTAAAAATGCATCCAAAGAATCGAATTAACTCTGTGCACATAAAATGATGGGCGTTGTACAGAGAGAAAGATTCATCAAAAATAATGATATTGTAAATAAAGGAATATTTATTTTTAAACTTTTTTAAGTGCAGTATTGTTATTTTAATATAAAACTTTGTACATCGTTTTAGCAAATAATATAATACGATTATCAAAGGAGAATTTTATATGTTAAGATTAGAAAAACCAATAATTACAATGGAAACAATAAAAGGAATGGAGGATATGTCTTATTTTACTCATTCACTTATATTTGACGATTTGCTTATTATTGCACAAAAAGAAACAAACTGTTTTGTTTTAAAAACTACTGAAGGATTAATTATTATAGATGCTATATGGCCATGTGAAGAGGCATTTGATGCAATTGTTTTTGCAATTAAAGATGTTGGTTGGAATCCAGAAGATATAAAAAAGTTGGTGTTAACTCATGGACATGTAGATCATACAGGCTGTGGAAAGTGGATTGTAAATGCATCTAATGCTAAAACATATCTATCAAAAATAGATGATATATTTTGGGAAGAAAAGCCAGCAAAAAAGAATAGACCTGAGACATGGAAGGACTATAAAATTGATGTTTATGTTAAGGATGGAGATAAAATTATTCTTGGAGATAAAATAATTTATGTTTATGATACTCCAGGACATACACCAGGTGGCCTTAGTTTTATATTTAATGTAACAGAAAATAATAAGACGTATCAAGCAGCTTTATGGGGAGGATCTAATCCACCTCAAAATATAGAAGGCATTGTGATTTACATGAAGTCATTAGATTACTTTATGGAACAAGCTGAAGATAAAAATGTAGAGATAGCACTTAGTAATCATACAGGACTAGATAATGGATTGGAACGTATTGCATATTCACAAAAAAGAATGAGTTATATGTCAAACATTTATTTAATCGGACAAAGTGGATTTCGTAAATACTGTCAGTTGTTTCGTAACTTATGCTATGAAAGATTGGAAATGATGAAATAGATTTTAGAAATAAAAGATAATTAACATATTTATTTTAAATATTACTGAAAAGAAAAATTTCAGTAATATTTTTTTATATTCTAAAACCCAAATATACAATTATTGAGCATTAAATTAAGTAAAAATTAATTATTATGGAAAAAATTATATAATATAATTAAGTAATAGGTAAATAAGTTTTTAAGGGGTAATAATAATGAAAAAAATATTGATTTTAGCTATTCTAGGAATAGTATTAATTTCATCTGTAGGATGTAATACTAAAACTCAAACTACCATATCTAATAAAGAAAGCGAAGTTTCAAATGAAAATAAACTTATAGATGAAAAAATAAAGCTTGATAATGCAACTGATATTAACGTAGAAATTTATGCAGCTCAGGTATCTATTAAGAGTTACGATGGGGAAGAAGTAAAGGTGACAGGTAAACTTTCTCAAAAAAGTGATGGTTTTGGCGTAAAAAGAACTGGTCATGAAATTCAAATAATTGAAAAAGAATATAAATCAAGTAGGTTGGATATGAATGGTGAAAAGAATATATCTAGATTAGATATTATGGTTCCTTCAAAATTTAAAGGGAATTTTAAATTCGATCAAGGAGCAGGAATATTAGATATAGAAGGAATAAAAGCTAAAAACATTGATATTAGCGGTGGCTCAGTAAAATCAAAATGTAAAGATATTAAATTTGATAAGTTAAATTTAGAGTCAGGAGCTAGTGAATTTGATTTAAATTTAAAAGAAAAATGTGGAGATATTAAAATCAATGGAGGCGTGGGAAAACTAAAACTTAAAATGGCAGAAGTAGGTGGAAATCTTGAATATGAAGGGGGCGTTGGTGATATTGATATTATAATACCTAAAAATTCTCCAGTTAATATAGTAACAGAAAAAGGGGATGGACATTATAATGTTAACGCTCAAACATCAGGTGAGGAAAAGTATACTTTTGATTTATCAGTTGGAATAGGTTCAATAAATGTGGGAAATTAGATTTTGATAATGAAAAAATGAAATATTATTAGTTATTTTCAAAAGTTATTAGATGATTTTGGAGATAATAATATAAAATCCATGTACAAAGTAAAATGGAACCTATAGAATAGACACTTTTAAAAGACTATTTTGGTAGATTCTTTTTTATTGTACATTTAATGTAGTTAAGTTTAAAAAAATTAATATTTGATATAATATAGACAAGATTAATGATAAATTGAAGTGAGTAATCAATAATTTAATAAACATTCAAAAATGGAGAAGGAGATTTTATGATAGACAAGTATATATTAATGTATAAAGATGTTCCTGCTGGGGATCTTATTTATGATACAAATACTAAAAAATTTAGTTTTGAAAAATATGATGAAATTATAAATAGACAGTATCTACCATTAGGCATGTATAGTTATAAAAACTGGAATATATCTTATAAACCTTCTCATGATGATATTGTATTTTGGCTTGAAGATAGGGTTGTTCCAAAAGAAAGAGCAAATATAGATGAGATATTAGAGGTTATGGGATTAATAGATTATGACTTTTGGGAATTATGTAGAAGAACTAGGGCAATGTGTATGGAGGACTACTTTTGGTTAAGCAAAGGTGAAAAATATGAAGATGTTCATATAAGGTATTTAGCTGAAAATAATAGAATAGAGGAAACTCCAATACCTTTTAAAGTAGAGGAATATCCTGCTGAGTATAAAGTTATAGGAAATAAAATAATTAAGAATAAAGATTATTTATAAAGTCTTTATAGGAAAATATACTCTATTTAAAGAGTATGAAAAAATTCTCATAGAATAAAGTTATTTATGGCCATCAGAATTTTTTAGAAACACTTAGGATTTAGTTATCTTAGGTGTTTTTTTACGTAATTCTTATTAAGTGTACAATTTGTAAATATTACGAACTTGTTAAGAAAAACTGATCTTTGAAAATTGAATAATATGGTATTGAATATTAGCAAGAAAAATATAAATTTTTGAACACAAAAAACAGTTGTTGTATGAAGTGAAAGTTGAAAGACCTAATCCTAAATATGCGAACAGTTAGGTGATGGAAATGGAGAGCTTAAAGCAGCTATGTAATATATTTCTCAAAGTTTAGAGTAAAAGATTCAGAAATAAAAAATTTATTAAAAAATGAATAAACATATTCTATATTGAAAATATTAAGTAGTGAAGTTATTAAATTGGAGGTGCAAATAATGGCAAATTTAAATCAGCTTGAACTACAAAATCTACGTCATTTAATTGGAGCTCATTGTACTATTGAGAAAAAGTTAGAATACTATTCACAACAATGTACTGATCCAACATTAAAAGAAATGTTAAAAAAAGATTCTGAAGATGCAAAAGCAAGTAAAGCAAAATTAATGGAATTTTTAAATTAGGAGGTGTAAAATATGCAAGAAAAAGAAATGATAAGTGATTATCTTGCTGGATTAAATGCAAGTTTAGCAGGATATGGTGGTATAATTTCTCAATGTGAAAATCAACAATTACGTGAAACAATTCAGCAAATGAGAAATCAAGATGAATATCGTCAATATAATCTTTTTACTAAAGCTAAAGAAAAAGGATATTATATACCAGCACAACCAGCAACTCCAGAAGAAATTGCAGTTGTTAAACAAGAAATGTCCCAAGGATAGTAACTTATATAGCTTTGTAAATTTAATTTTATAAAATTACAAAACTAAATTTATGTAAATACCGTATTATTCAAAATGAATGTGCGGTATTTTTTAGTTCGCAATTCTAATACAATATGAAGAATGGCAAATAGTAGATATGTTAAATAAGAGTATTAGATATATAAAGAGTTGTAATGATTTTTAATTGTTATGGCGCTTTATTTTTATATTATAATTGCTACGGGCATGTGGATTTGATGAAACAAAACATGAAGATTTTCCTTAAAAATTGAATAATGTGCCATATGAAAAAAGCAGATTGAAATATAGAATTATTCAGAAATGAAAGTGTCATATTTTTTATTGCTCAATTCTAAAATATTATAAACAATAGCAAGACATTATAAACTAAATTGTTTAACATTTAAACAATTTTAAATTTGTAAAATATGTTATAATTTTCTTGCAAGAGTTATTAATATAATAAGAATATGTAGGTATTAAACATGAAGAATTTTCCTGAATTTATGAAAAATGAAGAAAATCATATCAGTAGCAGTTAACTAATATAATTAAGGAGTGAAAAGTATGGGAATTTTTAATAGACTTTAATAGTCTATATGTAAGAGTAATTACTAATTCTCCCGTGTAGACTATGTAGAAAAATTATTATGTTTATTACGTGGAGGTAAAAAATGTCTTATTTTAAATACAAAAATTTTAATATTTATTACAAAGTATATGGTGAAGGAAAACCATTAGTTATCATACATGGGGATACAGCTTCCTCAAAAATGTTTATACCAGAATTAAAATTCTATTCTAAAAACTTTAAAGTAATTTTGTTAGATTTAGTAGGTCAGGGAAAATCTCAAAGAGTAAATGAATTACCATTAAACTATTGGCATTTTAATGCTATGTTAGTTATTGAATTGTGTAAACATATAGGTATTAGCAATGTTAATTTATTAGGTACAAGCGGTGGAGCTATTATTGCTTTAAGTGCTGTATTAGAAGAACCAGCTTTATTCAATAAAATAATTGTGGATAGTTTTATGGGAGAAAATTTATCTTATGAGTTTGCTAAAAAAATTTTATATGATAGAAAAATAGCAAAAAGTAAGTTAAGTTCAAAGTTATTTTGGTTTATTATGCATGGCTTTGATTGGAAAAATGTTATTGATCAAAATACAAATTTAATTATAAACTTTTCAAGAAATAAAGGTAATTTTTTTGATTGTAATCTTAGTAATATAAAAAATGATATTTTGATTACAGGAAGCTTGAAAGATGATTTAATACCTAATATTGAAAGTATATTAAAAAGCATTAATTTAAAAATAGAAAATTCTAAATTAATTATTTTTAAGAATGGAAATCATCCTGCTATGTTTAGCAATAAAAAAGAGTTTAGAAATTTAATATTAAATTTTTTAAACTAAATTATCATAGAATTCGTTAATAACTGGAGAATAGCCTGTTTACTTTTTAAGGAGAGAGAAATTATAATGATTTCATATGATACCAAAACATATTTTGAAATATTTGGAGTGTTATACTTTATTATTCAAGTTTTCACAATTTGTCTTATAACTATAAATAAAAAAAATAATAACAAGAAAATAGCCCAAATATTAAATACATCATCCATTATTATTGCAATATTTTTGCTTTTGAAGCTATAGACGGTTTTAATAGAAAGTTAAAATTAATATCAATGCATCAAAATATTCTCTTCTATAGCCTTTAATAATCAAGGATAATAAATAAGCATACTTAATATTGGAAAGGGATATTTATATACTTAAGTATTGATATTACTAGGCTAAATCTATTCTTATAAGTAAAAATACGGTATAATAAATAAAAATAGTAATATAAAAAATAATTAATAGTGGAGTGTAAAAATGGAAACTTTAGAGAAGAAACTTCAAGAGGAAGTTATAAAAAAATGTGAAATAGCAGAAAAAGAACATGATTGTAAAATGACAAAATTTCTAGAAACAATAGAGAGATTTGGAATAGTTAGAACTGCGCAAGAAATTTTAAGAAAAGGTAGAACATCTGATTGTTTTACTAAATTAGTAGAAGAAGGATGCATTAAATTAACAATGGAGGCGACTATTGTAGAACCTAAATATGCAAAATTATTTACTGATGAAGAAGTAAACAGTTGCTATGAACTGTTATGTGAAAATGGATATTATTAAAATTATTATTTATCATATACAACATGAAAAAGTGGACTGATAACTATGGCAAAAAATTAAATAACAATATGTTGAATAAATTTTAAATCAGATAATTTTAAAGCAGATAATGAAAGAAGAGGAAGATAAATTATGGTAAAACCAATTGTAAAAGATGTATTATTTTTAGGGGAGAAATCAGAAGAGGCAACAAAAAGAGATAAGGTTGTTATTGATGATTTAATAGATACTTTAAAAGTAAACATAGAACATTGTGTTGGCTTGGCTGGAAATATGATTGGAGTTAAAAAGCGTATATTAGTATTTGTAGCAGGAAAAGTTATTATACCTATGGTGAATCCAATTATATTAAAAAAAGAAAAGATTTATGAAACAGAAGAGAGCTGCTTATCTTTAACAGGATTTAGAAAAACAAAGAGATATGAGATAGTAGAAGTTCAGTATCTTGATAAAAATTTCAAGAAAAAGAAGCAGGTGTTTACTGGATTTGTAGCACAAATTATTCAACATGAAATAGATCATTTTGATGGAATTATAATTTAGTTGTAGACATGAAAATAGGACTTAGCATAATAAGGTAGTTAATTGCAAAATGAAAGTAGGTATGATTATGTTTCAAATTAAGATAGATGATAATAATAACTTATATTGTAATAATAGTATCGATTTAGGTTTTTTGGGGACTTACAATTCAGATATGATTAGTATTAAAGAAGAAGTATGTTTTTCTGAAATAGAAAAGACAGTGTCAAAGAGAGAAGAAGAAATGAAAATTTTAACAGAAAAATATAATACATTTATTTCTAATGTTAATGAAAATATTGATAAGATAAAAAATCAATTTATAATGTGGCTTTTTGAAGATTTAACGGATACTTATTTTGAATTTTGGGAATGTTCAAATGCTGAATTTCCTTCATTTATTATTAAAGATAAAATTCCAGAAATAATAAATGAAGAAACACTTTATGATAAAATTAGTGGCAAAAATTATGAAGAGGCTTGTAATGAAGTCTTTAATAAACCAGTAGATACTATATCTGGAATAGATGTGTTTAATAAATATTTACCAATGATTGATGTAGAAAAGCTTTTAAGTACTATTATGCCATCATTTATGGAATTATCAGAGTATGGTTTAGAATTTGAGATAAACAGTAATGAATGTGATGGTTATTTATTATTGGCTACAGTTGGCAGAATTGATAATGAATTTAATTTGGAAGTTTATGATAATAGGGGTTAAATATATTATTTTCATATAAACATAGTCATTTAAGTGGAAAATAACTATGTTTATAATAATAATTATTATTCATAGTTGGATGTGTACTTTTTCTCTTTGCCATTAAGTTCTATATGAATGTCCCAAACCTTAGTAGTGAGCTTATTACATTAGTTACATATTTTAACTTGGTTATTATATATAATTATGTATAATAAATATAGAAACATAAAAATATTAATATGGAAGGAGATTTTTTAATATGTATGGGGGGACATTAAAAAAGCATATAGGGACAACATTGCTCTCGATTATTATTGTGGTTATTTTATTTTATTTCAAGGAATTAATATCAGTTTATATGGGTGATAAAATAGGTAAGCTTTTAATAGGCGTTTTTTTAGCCGCTGTTATTGTAAATATTATTAAATGGTTAGCTGTTTTTGTCGTAAGATTTATTTGGAAAACAAGTGTTATTTCATTTGAAAAGGCTATTAATAAAACTATTCATTTTAAATGCACAGATGAAGCATCTCAATTTTTAGTTAAAATAGGAGCATTATTTTCAATTACTGAAGCTACTTTAGATAAACATAATAAAGGTGAAAAAAATAAAAAGGGATTTATTAATTGTTTAGAAGTACGAGATTATAAAAGTAAAGATGAGAAAGAAATGATTCTTGCTTCACTTGGTGCTAGTTGGAACATTGAGAATAAAAATCAGCTTTATGCAAATTTGGAACAATTAATGGATAAAAATAATTTCTCAGATATAAACTTTGATATAAACAAGAATAAGTGGTTTGAAAAAATATTGAAAAAACATAATTTACAATTTGAAAATATTAAAAACAAAAAAAGTTCAAAACATATAGCTGCTTTTAATATTCAAAGAGCTGTCTTATTATTAAGAGAATCATTAACATGTGATTTAATAAATTTAGAAGAATTTGAAGAATTCAAACCAAAAGTACATAATCTAATTAATGAAGAATTTGCTTCAATGGAAGATTTTATAATAGACTATTTAATTGGTGTATGCTATTTCTATGAAGAGAAGATAGTCTTTGGACCTGTAATGATAAATGAGAGAGTTAACGGGGTAAAAACTTTAATTGAAAATGACTATTTTAATAAAGATTTAAACATTCTATAAACATAAATAGGACTTTATTTTATTTATTTAAATACAATTATTTACTTGAATTTGAAGGTGTGGAAACAATAATTTAATATTATTTTCACACCTTTAATATAATCAGCATAAAATATTATTACTTAGTACACATATTTTTAATTTAATATATATGTTATAATATAGGAAAAATATTAATAATCAACTAATGAACAATATACATTAGAATCTAATCACGTTATAAAGAATATAGATGCTGAAATGTCATTAGATTCAGCCCTTATCAGTAAGTTCATAGTAAAAAAAGAAAACGACAAATACATAACACCTGAAATCATAGGAGCAAATGGTAGTATAAGTGTATTTACCAAGGAAGATGGAAGCGGTTGGACATTAAACAAAGGTGAAGAATTAATAATTAATTTTAATAAATATAAATCTAAAATAGTAAAAGACCAAAACATAATAATTGGATATGTACTAAATGGAAAAATGATAAAAGGAAAAACATTCAGCGATTTATCAGGAAGTTATAAATTAACAGCAGATGAATCAGGTGAATATTATATATATATGGTGAATTCTAGTTCCGAATATGTTGCTTTTAAGGAAGGTAGTATTGAAAAATAGTAAAATTTTTAATATGTAATAGTACAAAGCTTTTACTTAATATTTTAATAGAAAATATTAAGTAATTTAAAAAAAGAGATAAACTTAAAAATTTAAGATTATCCTTTAAAATATATAAATAGTATAAATCTTGTTTTATATTAGGAAAGAGTCCATATTAACATAAATATGGACTCTTAAATATTTTTTATAAATTAAGTTTTATCATAGCTTTTTTAGTTATTAACTATAATAGACATTGAATTATGTTTATTTAATTTGTTTTTCATTATGCTTTTCTAAGTTCAAAAAAAGTACCTCCACCATAAAGTATTAATGTGTCGTTATCTTTTATAAAAAAAGTACATGTTGGAAGATTTTTTAAATTATTTACCTCAATTTCTGTTACAGTATCGCTATTTATACTCAAAGTGCTTAAAGGTACAAGCCAAGTACTTAAAAATTCATCAGATGTAATAACTGATTTTTTGTAAGTAGGATTTTTAACTGTGTCATTTAGGTAGCTTGCATCATCTCCAAAGCAACTTGATTGCTCTTTTGAAAAACTTAGTTTTTTTCCTACTATTTTTTTTATATCTTCATCACTATAAGTTCCTACCTTACCAAATCCTACTACATTTTCTATAACCCATTGTCCATAAAATGATTCTTCATTTTGAACTTTTGTAGGGTTATTTTCAGAGTTTTTATTTATAGCAGTATTGTTATTACTATTATTTTTATTAGAATTTACTTTATTAGTAGTGCTTTCTTTTTTAGTATTATTATTTGTAATTTTTTCACTACTATTAGTATTGTTATTTGTAGTGTTATCTTCAGTATCAGTAGCTTCAGTAGAAATATCATTATTTGTTTGGATATGATTATTTTGTGATTTTTCAGTCCCACAACCAGTTAGGATTACTAGTAGTGCTACTAATATAAAAATTCTTAAAAACTTCAATTTTAAATCTCCTTCTAATCATTTTATTTGCATACATTACTTCATTTACATTTTAATTAATAACAATATTAGCATTATTTGTGTTTTTTGTAAATATATTATTTATAATTCATTTAATGAAAAAATATCGCTAATCACAAAAGTAATTAGCGATATCAAATATTCTGATTTTTTCACTATTATTTGATAGAGAGTAGTTTAATTTTAGTATAACAATAATTTATATAGTAAATATTTTAATGAGTTGAATCATATATTCCATAATTAAATATATTGCTTTCAGCAATTCTTCTTTTATTCAATCCGTCCATAACTGTTAATACACCGTTTACCATACCTTTGTTATACATACAAAAATATCTTTTAATTGTATCTGCATCTCTTCCACCAGAAACTATATAATTGTATAGTGAACTTTTAAAAAGAGTAGGGTAACCAATATTATATGCAAAAGATACAAGGGAATCAAATTGATTTTGAGTTAATGAAATTCCTTTCGAATCCAAATTTGCTTTGACAGGTTTAGCATACTTAGCGTTTATCAAATTATTTAATCTATCACTTGCCTGTTGTTCCGTAATTGTGTCTCCCCAATCAGCAATTTCATCTTTAATACAGCCATAACCTTGAGTAATTGTTCCTGTACCATCATCATATTTGTGAGCATGGAATTGTTCATATCCTTTAACAAAATTAATACAATTAGTAGAAACTAACCCATCTCCAGATACAGCAGAATTATTTGCAACACCATTTGAATCTATTGACCATCCATCAATTGTAGTATTGCAAGCCATTTTACCATCTGAATATAAGTAATACCATTTTTCATTTAATTTTATCCAACCAGTAGCCATTTCACCTGTATAATGAGTATTACCATCCTTTTCAGTCTTCTTTGTGTATAAGTAATACCATTTAGAATTAATCTCAGTCCAATCAGTAGCCATCTCCCCTTGAGGATGAGTAACCCCATATTTTTCAGTTTTATTAGGGTATAAAAAATACCATCTAGAATCAATTTCAATCCAACCAGTAGCCATTTCACCTTTAGGATAAGTGATACCATCTTTTTCAGTTCTCTTAGAATAGAAGTAGTACCATCTAGAATCAATTTCAGCCCAACCGGCAGCCATTTCACCTTTAGGATGAGTAATCCCATCCTTTTCAGTTCTCTTAGAATATAAGTAATACCATTTAGAATCAATTTCAATCCAACCAGTAGCCATTTCGCCTGTATAATGAGTATTACCATCTTTTTCAGTTTTTTTAGGATAGAAATAGTACCAGATTGAATCAATTTCAACCCAGTCAATATCCATTTTGCCATTACGTTCATTTAAATGAAACCATCTTCCATTTTCATCTTCTACCCAGCCTTTAACTAAAGTTCCAGCTTTGTAGCAAAACCATTCTCCATTTTTTTCTTTCCAATCTAACATTTGTACATCATTTCCTTTCATATTTGAATTGCTAATCATATACTAAAAGGAGTTTTTTCTTAATTTTGTAAACTTTAATTTTAAAATAATATGTAAATTAAATATCTTAAGTGTGAATTTTTGACTTTTATATATAAATTAACTATTATTTATATATAAATGAAAAAGGAGTTAATTAATGAAAAAACGTATTTTACCAATAATGTTGATAATATCGACTTATTTAGTGATATTGATCACTTTTAAGGGGAATTATAAAGGGGTTTTAGCAAATCTTAATTTAATTTTTTTAGTTCTTTCAATTATATTTTTTATATCTAATATGATTTATCCATTTATACTAGCAAAGCATGGAGAGAACAGTACTACATTATTATTTTGGGACATGCTTCTTAAATTATGTAATATACCAATTTATATTGTAGTTTTTATGTTCGGAAGTATTATGATGATTTGGCCATTGGGATTTGGAGTAGTTATAGCACTCTTTTTGGCTATTTTTGATTTTATTATGTTACTTCCATCTTCTATGTATGGTATTAACGGAATAGTTCAAGCCTATAGAGAAAAGAAAATCACCAAATTAACAGCTGTAGTAAACTGTATTTTACATTTTCTTTTTTGTTTGGATGTTATAAGTGCTATCGTTATGTTTTGCATAGTAAAATCTAAAAGTAAATTTAATAAAAAATTTTAAAAGAAATCTAGTGAAAAATATACATAGAAGAGTGCAAAAAGTTAAAAATGATATTTCAGTGGAGGTGGAATTTAGAACTTTACTATAAAGAGATAGAGAAAAAATTGAAGAAGGAATTATTTTAACCCAAAAAGTATTAAAGCTTTCAATGCAAGGATATTCAATATATGAAATAGCTAAAGAGTATAATATATCAGAAGATCAAGTAAAAAAGATATGGGAATAGTATTAGAATATTTAATAAGTGATAGAGTTACAGCACTTAGATATTGAAATCAAAGATAAATTTTAAAATAGAATTATATATCCCCCATGTATAAGAGTTAACCTTATACATGGGGGGCTTTATTGTACTACTAGAGAATCTTTAGAAATTTTTTAAAAACTAAAAGAAGAATGATTAATAAATAAAAATCAATATAATAGTGTATTAAACTGTGTTTGTATGGATTTAACAAAATACAGTAAATACATCTAGAATTATATATTAATTGTTATTTGGGTTTGGTACATAAATATATTCTTGTCCATTTTTGTCTATGTACATATGCATATTATGTTCATTTCCGATTCTATTTCCAACCTTAAACATCTGTGTTGCAAAGAACACATTAGATCCATTATAAACACCTTTTTCTACAGAAAAACCATATTCACTAAAATCTGAATTTAACATATTAGCATTATGTCCAGATGATTCCTTCCACCCATCAAATAATTTTTGTGCTAATTCTTTTGCGCTTCTTTTTGTGTATTTATTATTAAAACACTTGTATTCAATATTTTCCGCATTTATTTGAGAATTAAATAATTGACGAGAATCTTGTCCATTATAATAATGAGAAAAATATCCATAGTTAGACATATGTTTTGATTTTTCTTTAGCTGAATTTCTAAGTTGATTTGTTTCAATTAATACAAAAACACCATTGCTTTTTCTATGTTTATTTATTAAATTAAGCATTTGGCTATCTACATTATTACAAAATTCTTCATAGCTTATTTCAGAGTCATCTATCCATTCACCATCTGAATCTATATAGTATCCGTCAATTGTTGTATCATGTGCCATATAACCATTATTGTAAAAATAATACCATTTATCATCAATAGTATTCCATCCTTTTGCATATGATCTATCAGACTCAAACCACCATCCAATATTGTCATTTTTCCATTGGCCATAAACAGCCTCTTCTGCATTAACTTTTTGATTTGGTAAAAATAATATAATTCCTGTAAGTATAGCTACTGTTCCTAATTTAATTGCTTTTTTAAAATATGTATTCATAGTCCTCCTCCTGAAAATAGAGATTTTCTTTTAATTTATTATCAATATACATTAATGTAATAAATTAGTCAATTAACTCTTTTTATATATTTTACAAAAGGGGGGAATTTTTCTTGGAATTGAACGAAATTAAATATATACAGCTAAAAGCAAATTAATAAAAAAGACTTACTAAGTAGCAATTTGAGAGGACGATAATAATGAGATTGTTTTCAAAAACATTACCTGAACTTAAAGGAATTCTATTATTATGTGATGAAGAAGATGGGTTGTACTGTGAAAGCGATAGAGGTATTGAGCTTATTTTATCTGAAAGTGGAAAAAGTACTCTATTTAATTATTTACCTAAACAAGAATTCACTATTACACCAAAAGATGGACAAATAACAGAAGAACAAATTAATCGTAGATTAAAAAGTCGTAAAATTATAGAAGATAAATTTATTTATGTTCCTGCATGGTATCCAGTAATTGAAACAGCAGAAAAATCTAAATGTAGATCGAAAGAAGAGATTGCAAAAAGAGCTATTGCACTTATGATTGTTTCATTATATTCAGAATGTTTAATTAGTGAAGACATGAAAGTCAGTGAAGCATATGAATTTGTAAATGAAATTATAGAAAGATTTGATGCAAAAAAATTCTTTTCACCAAGAGAAAAGGAATATTTGCAAAATCCAAATCCTACAAAAGAAGAACAGATTGCATATTCATGGCAGTATGAAAATTTATTTGTTATGGAATGGGCTTTAGGCTTCATAGATGAATTAGATTTTCCAGATCATATATGTGATGTACCACTAACAGTTCGTCTATTAAGAGATTATTGTTCTATTGAAGAAATTTTAGAGAACTCAAAACCTAAATCAAAAGAAGCATTATTAGATGAATGTGATTTGATTTTTTGCCTAGATTGGGCCTGTGTAGATACAAGAATTCATAATCTGCCTGCACCAGCTAAAATGGACAAGGGTGTTGTATTGGAACGACATAAATCATTAAACTGGCTAGTAGGATACAATGAAAGTGCAGAATGGGATAAAGTTGGAACAGATACTTAAAAGATATAAATCTATATGTACAAATAAATTTTATTTAAAGGAGAGATAACATGGGATTATTTGATAAATTCAATTAATAAGCATATGCTGTTAAAGGGAGTTTAGAACTAAATCAGATATATTTCTTTACACCAGCACTCATTTTAGGTGGTAAAGAATTAGTAGAATCAATTGATAGAGGAGATGCAAATAAGCATCAAAATATATTACTTCAATTAGGAAAATAATTGTATAACATACTAGCAAATTAGGAGGAATATTATGGGGAAATTAAAAGTCTATTTATATAAATTATTTTGGTTAGATAAATTTGAAGGGAAAAGTAAAATTCTTAACTTTGGAGCAAAATTTTTTATGTATTGTTATATTATATTAATTCCTTTAAATTTATTATTAAACATTATATCTTTGGATTTAGAAAATATAATATTTGGGTGTTTCTTGTTTATAATATATCCTATTATGTACCGTATTGTAATGGGATTTCAAAGATTAATTCATGGAATATAAAATTTTTATTATTGTGTACATAAAAATAAGTAAGATAAAATAGTGAACTATTATTTATAATTAAACATTTTAATTTTATTTTACTAAGCAAAGGCAAGAATATAAATATAATAAAACAGGAGAAAGAAATATGGATATTAGGGAATTTAGTTTATTAGAACATAATAATGTATCAGTAAATTGGGAAAAAGTAGAGGCGGAACTTGGGTTTGTAATATGTCAGGATGTAAAAGATTTTTTTTCAAGAATAGCTGGAGGTTATATAAAGGAAATAGTAGATTTTAAAGAAAATTATTTTTTTAACACAACGGGAAATTATGAGTATGATCACTGGATTTCATTTAATGAGTGTGAAGGAGAAATTGAACTATTTTTAATCACTCCAAAAAGTGAAGATAATATTCAGAATTTTATAATAAATGCTTTTAGAGAGTGGACTGGTGGCAATGATTTTGGACATAGAGTTTTGCTGGGGGATTTTGAATTTAACATTGGTGGAGTACTAATTTTGCTTAATAACGATAGTGGTGAAGTTGAATGGATGGACTGTGAATATGGATATTTTGATATTTATGAAGAAAATCCTAATGGTGTTGTTGCAAATAGTTTACAAGAATTTTTAGATAAATGTGTAGATAAGAGGTTAGATGATTAATAGATAAATAGTAACTATAATTTAAAAATATTTATATTGTTTTTGAGGAAGGTATGAAATGAATAGAGGATTATTATTATACAAAAAATTTATTGATGGTTTGATTAAATATAAAGAATCAATAGAGGCAAAATGGGTAAGAAACAATGGATATCCAAACACAAAAGAAAATAAAAAAATAAATATATTATTAAATTCATTAACATATGAGCAAAAGGAAATCATTGCAGGGATGATACAAAAAGCACGAACAGGTGGAATTCATGACACTTTAGCATATATGGATGAAATGGCAGATTTAAAAAGTTTCACTTTGAATCAGTATGGAGAAATTTATCCAATTGATATTTTTGAAAGTATGCATTTTGACTTCATATGTAGATGCGAAGGTGATTCTTGGCTAGACGAATAACTTTTTATTTAGATAGTATTTATACTTATAGATTTAGATAAGTATGAATTCGAAGTATAGGTTATTTATATAACCTATATTAGTATTAGGGGGTGAATTTTTAATGATAATTCTAATTGCCGGTAGTTCACATACAGGAAAAACACTTTTAGCACAGAAGTTACTTAAAAAATACAGTTATCCATATCTATCTATAGACCATTTGAAGATGGGTTTAATTCGCAGTGGACAGACTAACCTTACGCCAGAAAAGGATGACCTATTAACAAATTACTTATGGCCTATTGTAAGGGAAATGGCAAAAACCGCAATAGAAAACAATCAAAATTTGGTTGTTGAAGGGTGCTATATTCCTTTCGACTGGAAGGATGATTTCAGCGATGAATATCTTGAGCACATTCAGTATTATTGTCTTGTAATGACAAAAAAATATATTGATAATCACTTTTCAGATATTAAAAGATATGCAAATGTAATAGAGGGTCGCATTGATGATTTATTTTTAAGTCCAGAAATGATGATAAAAGAAAATGATTTCAATTTAGAAATGTGTAAAAAATATAGATGTGATTATATTCTGATTGATGACGAATACAAGGTAGATGTTGAACTATAATTTCCGTTTACCATAGAGATTATGAGAATAACCTCAGCCAGACAAATTCTAAATTTGTGGAGCTAGCTGAAGCACATTTGTGGAAATTTAAAATTAAAAAGCAAGTTTAAAAGAATGAAATTAAGCCAATGATATTAACGTGTCATTGGCTTATGTTATAATAATGATAAGTATAATGAAGTGAAAAAATATGAAGGGAGATGATATTTTGAATTTGTATTTAAACACTGATAAACCTTTAAAAAATTATAATGAGCTCTTTAATGAGGAGTATTTTGTAGATAAATCATTGATTATAAAACTATTAAATAAAAAAATAAATACAAAGAGTAAATATGTGTGTGTTACGAGACCGAGAAGATTCGGAAAATCTAGTGTTGCAGATATGCTTGGAGCGTATTATTCTAAAGCAGTAGATTCTAAGAATATTTTTGATAAACTTAAAATAAGCAAGACTTATGGATATGAAGAGAATTTAAATAAATATAATGTAATAAATATAAGTTTTAATACAATACCAGATAAAAACAAAACATATGAGGAATATATTAGAGTAATTCAAGAGGGTATAGTATATGATATAAAAACAATGTATCCTAATCTTGAAATTAAAAGTTTTTATAATATTAGCAATATGTTTAATGCAACAAATGATAAATTTATCTTTATATTTGATGAATGGGATTATATTTTTAATAATAATTTATTTGAAGAAAATCAAAATGACTTTTTAGAATTTTTAAGAAATCTTCTAAAGGATCAACCATATGTTGCGCTTTGCTATATGACTGGAGTTTTACCAATTAAAAAATATTCAAGTGGTTCTGCACTTAATATGTTTGATGAGTTTACATTTTTAAGAGATAGAAAACTTGGAGAATATTTTGGATTTACAGAAGATGAAGTTATAGCATTATGTAATAAAAATGGTGAAATAAATTTTAGAGAATTGGAGAATTGGTATAACGGATATACTACAGCTAGTGGAATTAAAATTTATAATCCACGTTCTGTTATTAAGTCATTAGAAAATAATTATTGTGAAAGTTATTGGACTAATACAGGGGCTATGGATGAAGTGTGTGAGTATTTGAAATATAACATTTTAGAAATTCGTGACGATGTTATAAAAATGGTTTCAGGTGAAGAAATTGATATAATAATAAATGAAGAATTTAGAGCAGGGCAAGGGGTTCCAAGAAATAAAGAAGAAATTTATTCAGCTATGATAGTCCTTGGATTTTTATCTTATTATGATGGATACTTAAAAATTCCTAATAAGGAACTTATGCAAGAATTTGAGAAAGCTTTAAGAGATGAATCTTTTGGATATGTATCTGAAATAATTGAAAATTCTAAGAGCATGTTAAAAGCCACTGTAAATTGGGATATAAAAGTTGTGGAAGAAATTTTACATGATATTCACAACTCGGAGATTCCAATACTTCAATATAATGATGAAAATAGCCTTTCATGTGTTCTAACTTTAGCGTATCTTTCAGCTAGGGACACATATAGAGTTGAAAGAGAGGAAAAGACGGGAAAAGGATATGCTGATTTTACATTTCATCCAAGAAGAAAGAATGATATTCCTTTTATAGTTGAACTTAAGAAAGATGAATTGCCAGAAGTAGCAATAAATCAAATTAAACAAAAAGAATATATAGAAAAGTTTAGAAATGAAAATAAGAGAAAAAAAGTGTTGGCAGTAGCTATATGTTATGATTCTAAGAATAAAGAACATAAATGTAAAATTGAAGAAATCTAAAATTAGAGATAGGCTAAAAAGTCTATCTTATTTTTTGTGTAGAAATTTTATCTATAAGTAATGATAAGGTTTATTTATTTAAGATAAGTATAAATTTAAGCTTATAAATTCCAAGTTGTAGATCAGTTTAGCTTTATAAAATTTTATGTTTATTTTATATAAAAATTTGATATAATATAAATAAAAAATACAGATAATAAAAAAGTAGAGTGTTGGAACACTCTACTAGATATAATTCTAGTTGCTTATGCAACTGGTATGACTAAATTTTTAGTTTGTAAAAATAGTAGCTTCCAATTGCGAGTCTGGGCTACTATTTTTTTGATATTTTATCTATAAGTAACACTATAAATGTTAATAGTGCTAATAAAAATAATCTACCAGTAAATAAATAGTAATTCATAAGTTAGTTAAATAGTAATTTGAATGGGGGGAACCATTTGTGAGTAAACATTCAGTTGAAGACAGTTTAAAAGCTTGGGAATTTAATGCCCAGTTTTGGGATAACTGCATGGGTGATGAGTCAAATCAATTTCATAGAGAAGTTGTAAAACCAAGAGTAAGTGAATTGCTTGATATTAAAGAAAATGATTTTATACTTGATATTGCCTGTGGAAATGGAAATTACTCTGCCTATATTGCAGAAAAAGGAGCAGATGTTGTTGCTTTTGATTACAGCTCAAAAATGATAACATTGGCAGAGAAAAGACAGTATAAGTACAATAATAAAATTGAGTTTCATGTTATAGATGCAACAAATAGAGATGAACTTCTCTCGCTTAAAAAGGATAAACCATATAGTAAAGTGGTATCTAATATGGCTATTATGGATATTTCAGATATATCTATTTTATTTCAATGTGTAAATTGCCTTCTTAAAGAAGATGGTATATTCGTATTTTCCACACAACATCCTTGTTTTGTGACTCTAACAGAGAAATATTTGTCTGCTAATAGTTATACTGGTGAGGCTATTTCAGGTCAGCCAGTATTACAATGTTATTATCATCGTTCATTACAAGACATATTTAATCTATGTTTTCAAAGTGGTTTTGTAATTGATGGTTTTTATGAAGAAAGCTTTGGAGTTAAAGAAAAACCAGATGTAATAATTGTTCGTGCAAGGAAATGCAATAGATAAATTCCAATTTGGAAGGGAGATTTTTGATGATAACTAAACACGTAATAGTAGAAGATTATAATCCAAAATGGAAAGAGAGTCTTGAAAGTATAAAAGATGAATTATTAGCAGTTTTATCTGGAAAAATTATTTCAATTGAACATGTAGGAAGCACATCTGTTGAAGGATTATCAGCAAAGCCAATTATTGATATATAAGTGAGCATAGATGCAATGCTAGTATAGCTAGTCATTTGATTTCTAGGAACAGATGGGGAAGACCAAAGGATAATAAGGAACACTTTGAAATATTATTTGATAATGGGATAATAGCTGAAGAAGATGTATTAATATATTTTAATATGGCTAAATTCAGGAATAGAATAGTGCATATGTATTTTGATATTAGTGATGAGATGATATATGATATTGTTCAAAATGATTTTGAGCGATTTGTTGGTAATATTGTAAAGAATGTTATATAAAATGATTTATATATGGATTCTATAAAGAGCTAAACTGATTTTTAATGAAATGGAACCTAGATGATGGACATACATAAAAAGTGTCTATTCCTATAGGTTCTTTTTTATACAGAGAGTTAATTCCTAATTTACACAAAATTATTTATTGTCCCTAATTATATAATTTTTTTATCCATTTCATTCTCCTTTAATGTTTGTTTGAGTTTTTAAATTTATAAAATAATTTTATTATATATTATAAATTATAAAAAAATTATTTTTATTGAAACAAAATTTAATATATAGGTATCATTATTAGTGTAAGGAGTGTGAAATGTGCAAGAAACAAATATTGAAAAATTAATTACTGACATATACAACAATACTTATGATGATGTATTAAGATATGTAGTATCAAAATGTAGAAGTAGTGATGATATAGCAGATATAATGCAAAATATATATTTGAATTTTTATAAAGCTTTAAAAAATAAAAGAGAAATAAAAGAATATAAAAAGTATTTAATAAGAATTGCAAGAAATGAAGTATATAAGCATTATGGGTTATTAAAAATGTTTCAAAATCATATTCCAATATTTTCACTAAATGATGAGAAACAATTTAAAAACATTCAGGAGAATTTAAATATTGAATATAACTATGAAGAAGAAGCATTATGTGAGGAAATATGGGGGTATATAAAGAAAAAGGATATGCTTACTTTTAAGATATTTGTTTTATATTTTCAAAGTGATTTGAAAATAAAAGATATAAGTAAGAGCCTTAATGTAAGCGAGTCCACTGTTAAAAATAGACTGTATCGAACAATGAATAAAATAAATGAAGAATTTGAAATATAGGAGGGTGTATTTTGAATAAAGAGGATATAGTTAAAAAAGCAATTCACAAAGGATTAGAATCTAAAGAAGAAATATTACAGAATATTTTAAATGTAGTGAGAGAAGAGGAAAAAATAGAAAATAAAAAAATTGATTTAGAAATATTAATACTAGAATTAATTCAAAGAAAGGATATGTATGGATATGCAATAATTAAAGAATTAGGAATTAAGTCTAAGGATACATTTCTAATGCAAGAAGGTGAAATATATCCAATTTTACATTACTTAGAAAGAAATGCTTTATTAGAATCATACTGGATTCGTGAAAGTGATAATATAGATAAAAAATATTATAGATTAACTAGAAAAGGAAGAGGATATTTAAAATTTAGGGCTGAGGATACTAAAAACATTAAAATGTTAGAAAATATGGGAAAATTACAAAAGATAACATAAGTATATTTTAAAATAAGATACTTAAATAATAAAAAGTAGTTAAAGTGTTAATGTTTAATAAGTTAAAAATGAATGATAATCTGGTGAGGTGATGGAAAGATGAATATAAAAGATAGTGATGATATAAAAAAATATATTAATGATGTGTGTTCACAAGTAAAGAATAAAAGAATGCATAATGAAATAAGAGATGAACTAAGTGCACATTTAGAGGAAAAGACAAATGAATATATAAAATCAGGAGAAAAAAAAGAGAAGGCTTTAAAGAAAGCAATTAACGAAATGGGCTCTTCTAAACATGTAGGAAGTGAACTTAATATGCTACATAAGTCTAAGCCAGAATGGAGCATAATAGCGTTAAGTATTGGATTGGTATTATTTAGTGCTGTAATAATAAGGTTTTTTGAGTGGAATGTAGAACTTGAAAATAATCATATATCAAAGAATAATATTATATTTAGCATACTGGCCATATTTGTATTTATAATGTCATGCTTCATTGATTATAGGCAAATTAAAAAGTATTCAAAATATATTTATGCTATTGGTTTATTCTCTTTAGCTTATACTGTATTTTCAGGAATTCAAGGTTTTAATGGAGTAAGACAATGGTTACCAATAGGTGGATTAACTATAAATATTGGATATTTTGCACCAATAATAATAGTAATTGCTTTAGCAGGAATATATGATAAGTATGATTGGACTAATAAAAGAAAAATTATAATAGCTTTATTTTTAGGCTTATTACCATTGGTATTACTTGTCAGAACAAATTCACTATTTAGTTTTATTATTTATGGAATTTCATTGATTATATTAGTATATTTATCAAAATCAAGCAAAAAGATATTAGGATTATTTATTAGTATTGAAACATTAATTATGATTTTAAGCAAAATAGGTTTTGATACTATTTCAAATTTCATTGATAGAAGTAATAATATTAATGGATATGGATATATTTATAATCAACTTAAAATAATTAGAGATTCGTCAGTATTAATTGGAAGAGCTACTAACTTTGATAAAAATATTATTCCAGAGTTTTATATTGATTATATTCTTTCATATATAATATATAATTTTGGTTGGATAGTTGGAATTGTAATTATTACTTTAATTGGAGTATTAATAATAAGAATGATTAAAGTAGCAGTATGTGTAAAAAATACTTATGCTAAATCTTTAGTTTTAGGAGTTGTATCCATAATAACAATTCAATTTATTTGCAATGTATTAATGACTTTTGGAATTACTATAAGTGTGCATTCCCCTATGCCACTACCTTTTATAAGTTATGGAGGAACAAGTACCATTATAAACATGTTTATAGTTGGAATTATAATCAATGTATACAAAGGGAAAAATATATCTAAAATTGAAAAAATATAATGTTAGAATATGGAGTGAAAAGTAAAGAGACATTTAAGTTTAATGTGAAAAAATTTTAATAATATTATTTTTAAATAGCTTATTTAATATATATTTGATATTTTAATGTTATATTTTTATAAATTTTATAATTTATAAAATTTACTATTAATATTAGCAAATTTTAGCACGAGTATATATATGGAAATATTAATATTATATAGAAAATTATATTTATAATATTAACTATATATATTAGAAGGAGTTTAATAAGTTTGGTAATAAAAAATAGTATTGAATATTCTTTAGCAAAATTAACTTCTATTGATGAAAAAATAATAACTATGGGAATAGTTCAAAAATTCCAGAAAGATACTTTAATTATATGTGCTAATGAAAAAACGAAGTTAAAAGTTGGAGAAGAAGTTTTTATAAATATTTTTAATAATAATCAAGGTATCTCCATATACAATGGTATCATAAATAATATATTAAAAAATACTATAGTGGTTAAAAATATAAAGTTTTTACTAGATAAAGAAAGAAGAAATAACAATAGAATTATTGTAAATATACCTTTAAAAGTAGCTAAGATACGTAACATATGTGAAAACGTAATGCAGCTATCTAAACCTATTTTTATGACAAGTAAAAATTTAAGTATTAGAGGAATACTATTAGAGTGTGTTTTAGACATTCCAGAAGATATTAACTTTTTCATTGAATTACCTATAGAAGATAAAAAAATATATATAGAAACTATTACTAAAAGAAAATATGAAAAGGATAATTTATATTATTATGGATGTGAATTCATACTAAAAAATGCATCAGAAAATTATTTGTTAGAAAATTTTATACTTAAAAATTATAATACCAAATTTTTCAAATATTATCCAAAATAATTTTGAAATATATATAAGTAAAATAAAATTTTATTATGAAATTTAGGACTATAAATCAAATATTTATGGTCTTTTTTTGTGAATTTTTTGTATAAGTAAATAAATTTCAAATTAAGAATTCTTAAAGCCAAATTATAATACCACTTAATCTATTGCATATATCCACGCATATTTAAAACGTAGTCTTAATAAAAAATTAATATATTACAAGGGAATATTATGTAGTTAAAACATGTATTTAGTGTTAAAATATAACATAAAAGGGGATGAATAATATTGAATATTAAGAAGAAACTTACTATTGTTATATTTGCTGTTGCAATAATGTTTATTGGTATTCCAACAATGAATGTACAAGCTGCAAGTAATGATAATAAAATAATATCAGATAATGATGTAACAGTAAAAGAAGCTAAAAATTGGGCTAAATCTAAAGGTGCAACTAAGACCTTTATTGGTTTAGCAGATTTGTATTGGGAATATGCAGAGGATTGTGGTGATGTAAATCCAGCAATAGCATATGTACAATCAGCTAAAGAAACTGGATATGGTAATTTTACTGGTGTTTTAGATGAAAGTTATAATAATCCGTGTGGGCTTAAGACAGCAGCAGGTGGAGATGACAATGATAAAAATGCCCATGAAAAATTTGATAATTGGGATGAAGGAGTACAAGCTCACATGGATCACTTAGCATTATATGCAGGTGCCAAGGGATATCCTAAAAGTGACAGCTATGATCCAAGAAATTTTAGAACTATAAAAGGAAAAGCAAAAACAGTTAAAGAATTAAGTGGTGTTTGGGCTCCAAGTTCTACATATGGTAAAGAAGTAAATGCTCTTTATAATGATTTATTAAGATATTCTGGAGCGAAAGTAGAAGATAGTGATGATAAAGGTAATTCATCAAATGTATTACCTAATCCAGCAATTCCAGAGAATAAGCCTAGTTTACCCAATATAAATGAAGTTACTAATAATCAAAATAGTGATAATGTTAATATTTCATCTAATATTGGTTGGAAATATGCAAATGGATATTGGTTATATTATAAATCAGATAATACAAAGGCTAATGGATGGATAAATCCAGATGGAAATTGGTATTATTTAGATCAAAATGGATATATGAAAAATGGTTGGATAAACTTAAATAACACTTGGTATTACTTAAAAAGCTCAGGAGCTATGGCAAAAGGATGGCTTAACATTAATGGTACATGGTACTATTTAAAAGATAGTGGGGCTATGGTGAATGGACTTAATAAGATAAACAATAAAATATATTATTTTGATAATAGTGGTTCAATGAAAGTTGGTTGGGAAAAAGTCAATAATTATTGGTATTACTTCAGTTTAAGTGGAGATATGCAAATAGGTTGGTTAAATATTAATGGAACAAGTTATTATTTATATGACACTGGAGCCATGGCAAAAGGCTGGATTAATGTTGATAACAATTGGTATTTCTTAAATGATGATGGATCATTAGCAAAAGGTTGGATTTTAAGCAATGGAGATAATTATTATTTAGATGGAAATACAGGAAAAATGATAGTAGATAGTGTGATAGGTGGATATGTTATTGGTTTAGATGGTAAGAGATTGGGTTTATCTTCTGATAAAGAATCAAATAAGTATAATGATAAAAATAAAGACAAAGATATGAAGAAGGATAATGATAAAAATTCAGAAGAGAAAACAATAGTTATAGATGCAGGTCATGATTATGGAAAAGATTATGGATCTGAAAATAAAATCGATGGAACAACCTATAGTGAAACAGATTTAAATATACAAGTTGCATCTAAACTTAAAAGTGAATTAGAAGATAGAGGATTTAATGTAATAATGACAAGAAAAGCTAAAGAAAGACCATCTTATGGATCTTTAACAGCAAGTCTTTCTCATAAAACAGATACTGCTAATGATGAAAATGCCGATTTCTTTATAAGCATCCATCATAATTCAGCAGTAGAAACTGCTAAAGGGGTTGAGACTTATTATAGCACTGCACCTAAAGATGATAAGTATGGTGGGAATTTAGATTATAATAGACTTGAAAAAAGCAAAAAAATGGCTAAAGTTATAAATGATAGTATTGTAAAAGTCATAGATACTAAAAATCGTGGAGCTAAGAGTGATTCTGAACGTACATTATTTGTACTTAGAAATACTAATATGCCAGCAGTCTTAGTTGAAGTTGGATTTATAACCAATACTGAAGAAGCAGAGAGATGTGCAGATTCATATTATCAAAAGAAAGTTGCAAAGGCAATTGCAGAAGCAATTGATGAAAATTTTAATATAATATCAAATAAATAATATAACCTCATAAATAGTTTTAATCACAATAACTATTTATGAGGTTTTAATTAATTTATAAGTTCTATAGCTTTTTGAATCGAGTTATCATCTTTTAAATCTAAAGTTTTTGTAGCATCAATGATTATGTCTGGATCTGTTCTACATTCAAAATTGCAACTGCCATCAGCAGCTAATCCCATTTCTTTAGGAAACCTAAAGATATAACCACTATTAGGAAGAACTGCTATTGCAGGGTCAGAACCAATGCCATCTCCACCAGTTTTTTCACCTATTAATGTAGCAAACTTAGTATTTTTTGCAAAGCTTGCAAATGCTTCTGATGAAGAAAAAACATATTTATCTACTAGTAAATATATTTTACCTTTAAAATCAATAGGGTTTTTTGGTGAAATATTTATAGTGTCAGCAGAGTAATATTTAAAATCTTCTTTTAATTCTTTAGGAGGATTTGTTAGTTTTTCTTTATCTATATCAGAAATAGAATTAAAATTTTTATAGCCACCATTCCATCTACATTGAACAAATTCCTCAGTTAAATTTCCGCCTCTGTAAACTGTGTAATTTGAACTACTCAAAGGCTCATTTATTAAAGCAGGGACAAGATTGTCAGTCCAATAACGTGTATCTCCACCACCATTACCTCTTATATCTATAATTAATCCTTTATAGTCTTTTATTTCTTTTAAAAATGGAAGTATAATTTTAAAATCATTTTCTATATTAAAACTATTAAGTGATTTTATAGACAGATAAGCAGCTTTACCTTCTTCAAATATTTTAGTATTTATATTATCTTTTGTTATCTTATCTTTATTAGATGAAGATAAATCAGAATTTTTATCATTTGAATTAAAGGCATATCTTTGAAGCACTTTATGTTCATTTAATTTTTTTACCCATGCTTTATTAGATTTGCGATCTTGCTCATATAAAGCTTTAAGGCGAGAAAATCTTTCTTTGGAAATCATATCAGTATGTCCATTGTTAAGATCAGATAAAACTTTTTCTAATGTATTAAAAAAGTCTATATCATCAGTAGTATTTTTTATCATAGAAATATAATCATCCTTTTTGGATAACCAATCTAAATTATTCATTCTTTTGTTAACTTCAAAATAAGGATAGTTTTCTTCTAGAATTTTATACATATATTCAAAATCCTCTAATTTTTCTTCAGTACTTAATGGTTTTAAATTTTCAGTATTACTTAAAGTAGGAGTACTGGGACTACATCCTATTAAAAATAACATTAAGGTAGATAGAAGAATTGTAAATAGTCTTTTCATAAATTATTATCCTTTCAATAACTAAAATTAATATTTAAATAATATATAAATATTATACCTCTAAATTAAAATAATGTAAAAAATGGAATAAAATATAATATGTTGTCAATTTAAATGAATATGTTGACATTATCAATGTATATAAGCATTTAACAAAAATACAGTCTAAAATAAAGGAATATTTTCCTGTATAATATAATGTAGATAATTAAGGAAAAAATTTAGAAAGGAAATTTATATATTATGGATAAACAGTATATAAAAGAAAAAATATTTGAAGCTTGGGCTATTTCAATATGTTATATTAAATATCCTGAAAAAACTATGAAATATTTAAAGAGTAATGAATTAGATGATTTTACTTATAATAAAACTCTACAAAAAATTATAGAATCATATAGAGTTGATAAAGATGAAAAAAATATAATTAGAAATATGAAAAGAAGATAGAGTAGGAGAGTTTAATGATGGGTAGAATCTTTATGATACTAACTACAATAATAGCAATAATTATTATATTTTTAAGAAATCTTAATAGAAATGTTAGTATATATAAAAAAATCAAAAAAGTATTAAAGGAGACCAATAGAACGTACAGAAATTTATTTAAAGAAAAATCTTTATTACTTAGAAATGGTCAAATTATTATGTTAATAGGGGCAGAATTTTTTATAAGTATAACAGTATCAGTAGGTATAATTAAAAATTTTGACTTATTTTTAGCACATAGATTGGATTTATTAGTTAAATTGGTACTTATATTAGGAATAATAACTGTAATACATTATTCTGTTGGATATGTATTATTAATTATAAGTAGAATACATGCTATATTTCATAGAGTTGAAGACAAAACTACTAAGATAGACTTGCTTTTATCTTATTTTATATTAAGTTCATATTTTACTATATTAATATTGTTACCTGATGAATTTAAAAAGAATTACATAATAGGATTGTTAGGAGTTGTCATATGCTACATATTAAATTTAAAGGTACTTGTTAATGTTATAAGAAATCCAGCAACTCTTAAAATAAAGGAAGAAAATAGTTTTAATAGTATACTAGTGTCAGCTATATTAATAATTATACTTATAATAATAAATTTATTTTTAGGTGTTTGCTTTATAAATAGTATTTCACCAGATTCTTATACAAATGTAAGTGGTAATATTGATCTATTTTATTATACAATAATGACATTTACTACAATCGGTTATGGGGATATAGTGCCAGTTACAGTAGAAGCTAAACTTATGGCTGTGGTTATAGCTATAACGAGTGTAATATGTATAGGTATATTTTTAAGTACAATATTATCTTATACTAATAATAAAGGTGAGAATTGAGAGTGGAAAGTGGAGAGTAAATAAAAAAATTTTTTATTGGAATTTTAAAATATAATTTTTAAAGAAGATATTTAGGACTTTCAACCTGTAAATTCTCAACTCTCAACTAAAAAAAGGGCATAACGCCCTTTTTTTATACACATAATTTTATTTGATAGAGCCTTGAACGATTCCTTGAATAATTTGTCTTTGTACAAAGAAGTAAAAGATAATTATTGGGATAATAGCTAATATTAAAGCAGCCATTGCAAGTTCCCATTGTTTTGAGAAAGCACCAAAGAAATTATTCATAGCAAGTGGAATAGTGTTTATCTTACCATTGACAGTTAAGAATGGTAGCAAGAAGTCGTTCCATACCCATATTCCATTTAATACAGCTACAGTTACAGTAGTAGGTTTTAAAAGTGGAAGAATTACTTTAGTGAAAACTTTCCATTTACTACAACCATCTATGATAGCAGCCTCTTCAATTTCTTTAGGAATTCCTTTTATTACACCGTGGTACAAGAATATGCTCATACTTGATCCAAATCCAATATACATAAAGATTAATCCATAATGTGTACCTAACATGCTAAAATTAATGGAATCGATGCCTAAAATGCCCATCCATTTAACAAGTGGTAACATTACAGCTTGGAAAGGAACTACCATAGCAGCAACAAATAAGTAAAATATAATTTTACTGGCCTTAGATTCATTACGAACTAAAACCCAAGATGCCATTGAAGAAAATAAAATTATTAAAGCAACACTTATAACAGTTATTATGATAGAGTTGATGAAAGCACTAGTCATATGCATTCTATCAATAGCGTCTAAGTAATTGATAAAGTTCCATGTAGATGGTAAACCAGTTGTATTTACAAAGATTTCTCTTCTAGTTTTAAAAGAGTTTATAAACATTAAGTAAAAAGGAGTTAGATAAATTATTAATGCAATCCATGTTAGTATTTCTAATACGCCTAATTTACGGCTATATCCATTTAATGTTGATAATTTTTTGGCTTTTTTAGGTGAACTACTAGTGTTTTCTACAACATTTGTTTTCATTATGCTTCTACCTCCTTCTTTTTATTAAAGTACACTTGTGTTAATGAGACAGCAGTTACAAATATAAAGAAAATAATAGCCTTTGCTTGTCCTACGCCCATGTTGTTTACTAAAAAAGCTTCCCTATATATATTTAAAGATAACATTTCAGTTGTCTTTGCAGATGTTAAAGAGAAATTTAAATCAAACATTTTAAATGAATTAGCTAATGTTAAGAATAAACATACTGTAATTGCAGGTCTTACCATAGGAATTGTAATATGTTTGAAGGTTTGCAAGCCATTAGCTCCATCAATATGACTAGCCTCTAATAAATCAGTAGGTACATTTTCAAGGGAAGCAACATAAATAACCATTATATATCCAGCATATTGCCATGAAGCAACTATTAACATTGCAAACATTGCTGTACCAGGATTTTGTAATAGTGAAGTTCCTAAGAATGATGAACCTATGTTTTGGCCAATTGAAGTAAATACAGAGTTGAATAAAAATTGCCATATAAATCCTAAAATTAATCCACCTATTAAGTTTGGCATGAAGAAACCAGTTCTTAAAATATTCTTAGTTTTTAAATTTCTAGTAACTATATATGCTAGTCCAAACCCAATTAAATTAATAGTAATTACGCTTGCAATAGTATATAGAATTGTTATTTTAAATGAATAAAGAAATTGAGTATCTTTCCAAATACTTAAATAATTTTCAAATCCAACGAAACCATATTTTGGATTAGCACCATTCCAGTCTGTAAATGTGTAATAAATACCCATAAAGAAAGGGATTATTACTACCATGATAAGAGAGAACAAACATGGACCTATAAAAAGCCAAAAGTCTCTTTGTTCTTTACTATTCTTTTTCATATTTTCACTCCTTTGTAATAAAAATCACTATATATACAAATACAACTTATGTGTAATTAATGCTATATGTAATGATAAACATCCATAAGGTAAAGTAATCTCCTTATGAAGTTAATTTTTAGCTCTGTTTTAAATGTGTGTTAATATATGCAATAAGTTCAATTACTAAGTTCACTTTGCTTATGCATATATCAACACTCTGCTAAAACAGAGCTAAATTTAAAAAACATTATTTAGTAGCATCTTGTAATTGTTGAAGCATTTGATTTTTATCAATTTCTCCTCTGGCAAATTTAGAGAATACAGGTCCAATATTATTCATTGTGAATCCATCAGGAAGATTTGTGAATGCCCAAGGAATAGTCTTACCAGCTTTGTTGAATTCAACTATAGATTTAGCTAATTCATCTTCAGGTTCAACTGTGAAGTTTGTGAATGCAGGAATCATCTTCATATCTTTTACTAGAGAATTTTGTCCAGCTTCACTAGTTACCATCCAATTTAAGAAATCTTTAGCTTCTTTATTAACAGCTGAATCTTTATTAACAACCCAGTACATAGGTACTCCAACAGGAATACTTCCACTTATTTTTGGATCATTGTTAATTGCTAATGGAATAAAACCTTTAGGAAAGTTTGCGTCTAAGCCAGCTAAATCTTTACTAGTCCAGTTACCTTGATGTAAGAAAGCAGTTTTGTGTGATGCTCCAAAGTTACCAACTTGAGTAGTATAATCTATTGTATCTAGAGTAGCACCCCCGCCATATTTAACAAGTAATTCAACTAAGTTCATCCAATCTTTAAAATATTGATTATTAACAAAGTCAGCTTTTCCATCAATATAATCTTTAACAAATTGAGTAGGATTATCTTGTACTGCTAAAGGAATATTGAAAGTATGGTTACCAGTAACCCAAGTTTCTTTAGTTGTATAAGATACTACATTGTCTATTCCTAATTCAGCTTTCATAGAATCTAATTTTTCAAATGTAGCTTTTAATTTATCAAAAGTATCTATAGAAGCAGGATCTATTTCAGCTTTATCTAAGATATCTTTATTATACATTAATCCATAGCCTTCAGTTGCAGCAGGCATACCATAAACCTTACCATCAACTGTAACTGTATCTAATGTACCATGAACTGCATCTTTTACCCAAGGTTCAGTAGTTAATTCATCAATTTTATGTTGCCATACACCGTAATCTCCAGCACCTTGAATCATGAATATATCAGGTTCAGTACCTTTTTGGAATTCAGCTTTTAGTGCAGCACCATAATCAGCACCACCACCAACAGAAGTTATATCTACCTTAACACCTGTTTCATCTTCATATTTTTTAGCAAGTTCTTTTAATTGATCATTGATTTCAACTTTTAATTGAAACACTCTAACTGTTTTTCCTTTTCCATCCTTTTTAGCACTATTTCCAGCATTAGATGATGAACAACCAGCTACTGTACCTAATAGAAGTGAAGCTGCTAATACTGTTGATAATGTTTTTTTCATTCTTAATTTCATTTTGTACCCCTCCTATAAAATAGTTGACTATATAACCATATATGGAAACGATTCCGAAATACATGTTACTAAATTATATACGAATAATATTAAATATATGCCTATCTTTTTTACCTTTAATTTATATTTAACATTTGAATTCGTTTACTGTGATTAGAAAAATAAAAATATTAATAAAATATATCGGAAACGATTCCTAAAAACGATATAAGCTTGTACAAAAAACAATATAAATCGTTTTCTTGAATTAAGTATATCATCACATATTTTAATTTTCAAGTATTATACAAGGGAAAAATTTATTTTATTATAAATAAATTGAATAATTAAGATAAAATTCACAATTTAGAAAATATTGAAAAATATTAATTGAAAAAGTGGAATTACAATGATAATATAATAATTGGAAACGGTTCTAATTATTATATTATTTAAAATTTGATAAATTATACTTAAATAATTAGAAGGGAATATTACATGAGGAAAAATATATTTTATACAAAGAGTAAAAAAGAGAATTATAAAAAGAATATTGGGTTTTTAAAAAGTTTAAGTGTGAAAGTTAAATTAAGAGCTTCATATATAATATTATCTTTATTAATATTTTTAATAGCATTAATCTCTATTAAAAGCATAGATACTGTGAGTAGAAACTCTAGTAAAATCTACAATATAAATTTTAAAGTTATACAAACTATAGATAATATTAATTCAAATATAAAAGAACTTGATTCATATTTTATGAATATATTTATGAGTTCTGACACTAATGAGAGTTATAAATATTCTAATAAAATTAAAATATTATTACAACAAACAAATACATTTCTAGAAAATTACGAAAATATAAATACTTCAGAAATTGAAATAAATAAATTTGTACAATTAAAAGATGACATAAATAATCTGGAAAAGTATTCTTTAGATATATTAAATTTAATAGATTCTGGAAAAATAAATGAAGCAAATGAAATATATAATAAAGATATGCTTAGAATGAAAAATAACGTTTATGATTTATTAAAAACACTCATTAATTTATCTGAAAGTAATGCTGAAAAATGTGATGTAGAAAATAATAAAATATTTAAATCAGTTTCAATAATGACTATAATAATAGCTTTAATAGGATTAGCTACTTCATTTATATTAATATTTCTAATAGGCAGACTTATAATAAATCCTTTAAAGAAAATAGAAAATTTAGCAGAGAGAATGTCTAAGTATGATATTTCAGAAAATATAGATTTAAATAGTGAAGATGAATTTGGAAGAACTGGAAAATTATTAAATAGATCTCAAGAAAATATTAGAGCTTTGATATCATTAATAATTAGAGAATCATATGATTTAAGTTCATTAAGTGAAGAATTATCTGCTACTGTACAAGAAGTAAATTCAAAAGTAGAATTGGTAAATACATCTACAGAGGATATAAATAATTCAATGAAACAAACTAGTAAAACTTATAGTGAAATAAATAATTCTATTAGCAATGTTAATAATAATATGGAAAAATTATATCATAAAGCAGAAGATGGTAATATTAATTCAAATAAGATTAAAAGTAAAGCAATTACAATAAAAAAAGATAGTGAAAAAGCACTAAATAATATATCCGATATATATTCAAATAAAAAAGCAGAAATTTTAAGTGCAATTGAAGATGTAAAAGTAGTAAATGAAATTAAAAAAATGGCTGATATAATAGATAATATTTCAGAGCAAACTAATCTTTTAGCATTAAATGCTTCAATTGAAGCTGCAAGAGCAGGAGAAGCTGGAAAAGGATTTAGTGTTGTTGCAAATGAAGTAAAAAGATTAGCTGAAGAATCATCAAATGCAGTAAGTACGATTAAAAATACTATAAATAAAGTTGAATTATCAGTTAATAATTTATTAGAAAGTAGCAATGATATATTGAGTTTTATAGGAAGAGATATAAATAAGAATTTAAATGACTATTCAGAAATAAGTAGTAAATATATTGAGGATGGTAATTTCATGAGTGATATGTCAAATGAATTAGCAATATTATCAAAAGAAGTAGATTCAAATATGGGAGAAGTAGGCAAGTCTATATATAACATAGGAATAGATAGTGATAAATCAGCTAAAAATATTGATAATATTAAAAATAGTATAAATGATACATCACTTGCAATGAAACAAGTTTTAATGGCAGCAGAAGAACAAGCTAATATAGCATTAAAAATTGATGAGCTTATTAAAAATTTTGTGGTTTAAATAAATAAAAATAAGTAGTTGATGTTGTGTTTTAGAGTGATGATGAAAGTATTTTATTAGTATAAGAGTAAATAAAAAAATAAGAGCAGTAATTAAATTGTAATGTTATAATAATATTATAAATTCAATATTTAATTAAGATAGGAGGTAAGTATATGGAAGAATATTTAGAATTTTTTGATGAATATGAGTCTGATAAAAAAAATTTTAATACAGCAGGATTATGTATAGAAACCAAGCATTATATGGTTAATGTAGATAATAAAATTAAGAATATTATTAAATTAATTCAAAATGATTCTTATTTTGTAATAAATAGACCTAGACAGTATGGAAAAACAACAATACTTAGTAGACTTGAAAAAATATTAAAAACTAGATATAAGGTTGTTAGTTTAGATTTTGAAGGATTAGGAAATGTATTTGAATCAGAGCAAAGTTTTTGTAGATATTTTATAAATCATATAAATTCTTCTCTTGAATTGGACTTACCTATAGTTTTTGAATTTTTAGATTTAATTAATATTATAAAGGAAATTACAAATGATACAGATATTATATTAATTATTGATGAGGTGGATAAAGCTTCAAATAATAAGTTATTTTTAGATTTTTTAGGAATGCTTCGATCATTATACTTATCAAGAGCTAAAGGAGATAGTAATACATTTAAATCTGTAATATTAGCTGGAGTTCATGATATTAAGAATCTTAAAATAAAATTTAGAGATGCTACAGATATAAAGTATAATTCACCTTGGAATATTGCAGTAAAATTTGATGTGGATATGAGCTTTAATGAATATGAAATAGGAACTATGTTAAGTGAATATTCAGATGAAAATAAGCTAAATTTTCATATAGAAAATTTAAGTAAGGAAATATATAAATTCACAAGTGGATATCCATTTTTAGTAAGTAGAATCTGTCAAATAATTGATGAAAATATATTAATAAATAGAGATACTACCTGGAATAAAATTCATATTCAAAAAGCTATAAAAATATTATTACAAGAAAATAATACATTGTTTGATGACTTAATAAAGAATATGGAAAATAACAATAATCTATATGAATACCTGTATAATTTACTTATTTTAAATGTAACATCTATTTTTAATATAGACAACCCAATTATAAATTTAGGGGTTATGTTTGGATATTTAAGTAAGGATGAAAATAATAATACTATTGTATCAAATAAGATAATAAGAGAAAGGATTTATAATTATTTAGTATCTAAAACTGATAGTAAGATAATGTCTAAGTACAATTTTAAAGATAACTTTATAACTGAAAATAATGGACTTCACATGGAAAAAATACTTTTAAGATTTCAACAGTTTATGAAAGAAAATTATAGCACAAGAGATACTGAATTTTTAGAAAGACAAGGAGTTTTACTATTTTTATCATTTATAAAACCAATAATAAATGGTGTGGGTTTTGACTATAAGGAAGTACAGATATCAGAAGAGAGAAGGCTAGATATAGTAATTCAATATAATCATAATAAATATGTTATAGAAACAAAAATATGGCATGGAGACATAGCACATCAAAAGGGATTAAAACAGCTTAAAAATTATTTAGATATAGAAGGTTTAGATAAAGGATATCTTTTAATATTTAATTTTAATAAAAATAAGGAATATATAAATGAAAAATATAGTATAGATAAAAAAGAAATATTTGAAGTTATAGTATAGAGATAGACTTGTTGAAGTCTATCTCTATTTTTTATAATATAAGGTTATAATAATAAAAAGAATATCAATTTAAATGGGGTGACAGTGATGAATTTTAGAAAATTAAAGATATTTTATGAGACAGCAACTGAATTAAATATGACCAGTGTAGCTAAGAAATTGTATATAAGTCAGCCATCTATAAGTCAAGCGATACATGAGATAGAAGATGAATTAGAAGTTAAATTATTTGATAGAATAGGTAAAAAACTTTATTTAACACATGAGGGAGAAATTTATTTAAACTATACAAGAAGAATACTTAATTTATATGATGAATCTATAAGAACTATTAATGACATAAATACAAATGAAAAGGGTAAGATAAAAATAGGTGCTAGTACAACTATTGGAATATATATATTACCGGATATAATAAAAGGATTTCTTAAAGAGCATAGTGGAATAGAAATTTCTCTAGCAATAGATAATACTTCCAATATAGAAAAAATGATATTAGAAAATAAAGTTGATTTTGCTTATATTGAAGGAACAACTAATTTAGATGAAATAGTTCAATCGAAAATATGGGAAGATGAACTTATATTTATATCTAGTTTAAATCATCCTTGGACTAAAAAAGAAATGTTAAGTAAAAAAGATATAATAAAAGAAAAACTTATAATGAGAGAACAAGGAAGTGGCACAAGAGAAATAATAGAATCATATTTAAAAAACAATAAGATAGATTATAGGATTTTTATGGAACTTGGTAATACTGAAGCAATTAAAAAAAGTGTGGAAGCTAACTTAGGAGTTAGTTGTTTATCTTCTAGAAGTGTAGACGAAAAAATCAAAAGTGGATGTTTAAAAGGGTATAGGTTAAAAGAAGGAAAAATAAAGAGAGATTTAAGACTTATACATCATCGTGATAAATTCCTAAGTAAAAATATGAAGAATTTTATAAGTTATTCATTAAAATAATATATAAGTAAAAGACTATTAATATCATATTATAATAAGTATTTCATTTTCAATCTCAAATTTATTATAATTAACTCGAGCAAAAGAAAGCTGTTGAAAAAACAGTGATTTAGAGGTGATTGTTAATGAAAGAAAAAATAATAGATATTATCCCAGGACTTTTAATATGCATAATTATAGCAATACTCGGAAAAATATTAGGTAGTTTTTTTCCTTCTATTGGCGGAGCGAGTTTTTCAATAATTTTAGGAATTATTTTAGGAAATACTATATTTAATAAACCTAAATATAATAAAGGTTCTCAGTTTTCAGAAAAAGACCTTTTATCATATTCAATAGTACTTATGGGATCAACAATAAGCTTTATGGAAATAAAATCACTTGGATTTAGAGGAGTTTTATTTATAGCAATCCAAATGACTTTTACAATATTACTTACATATTTTGTTGGAAAAAAATTAGGATTTTCTAAAAAATACTCATTACTTATGGCATCTGGAAATGCGGTATGTGGATCATCTGCAATAGCAGCAGTAGCACCAACAATTAATGCAGATTCTAAAGATAAGGCAATTTCAGTAACTATTGTAAACTTAACTGGTACAATATTAATGTTTGTAATTCCACTAATTACAATGGCAATATATAAAAATAGTTTAATACAAACATCAGCAATGATTGGAGGAATTTTACAATCAGTTGGTCAAGTAATAGCGTCAGCTAAATTTATAAACGAAGATATTGTTACGTTAGCAACCATATTTAAAATAATAAGAATAATATTTTTAGTTGTTGTAGTTATTGCATTCTCTAGAATTAAAGTTGATGAAAATGAAGATATATCAGAAAAAGCTGTAATTGAAAGAGAAAAAAAAGCTAAAATTAGTGTTCCTTGGTATATAATAGGATTCTTTATATTCTGTGTAATAAATAGCTTAGGATTTGTACCTGACTCAATTCAAAAGTTATTTAAATTAATAAGTAGTAATTTTGAAATTATTGCACTAGCTGCAATTGGTATGCGAGTTAAGTTTGATGATTTAATTAAAGAAGGACCAAAATCAATGATGTATGGATTAATAGTTGGAAGTTTTCAAATAATATTTGCTCTTACATTAATAAGATTTGTACTTTAAAAATAATACATATGTGAATTTAATCAGTAAAAACAAATTAAGATATTTTATTAAAAATATAAAGCAAAAAAACTAATAATTTTTATTTAAAGTTATTAGCTATTTTACATTAATATGATAGACGACTTAAGAGAATGATATAAATTAAAATATATCAGAACTATATAAAGTTGTATATATAATATAAGTAATGTATAATATTTATAAAATTTATTTAGATAAAAGATTAAAAATCATAGTGCTTTTAATCTTAGTATTCCTAAGTTCAATTACTTAGTTCACTTTGCTTATTCATATATCAACACTTTTCTAAAGTAGAGTTTAATTAAAAAAAATGGTGTAAACAGCTTTACACTATCATCTAAAACAAGGGGGCAATTAAATGGAAAAAATAAAAATGTCTAATCCATTAGTTGAAATTGATGGAGATGAAATGACAAGAATAGTTTGGGGAATGATAAAGGATGAGTTATTAAATCCATTTATCGAATTAAATACAGAATATTATGATTTAGGTTTAGAAAATAGAAATGCAACAGATGATAATGTTACAGTACAAGCAGCAGAAGCAATAAAAAAACACAGAGTAGGAGTAAAATGTGCAACTATAACTCCAAATAGCGCAAGAGTGAAAGAATATAATCTTAAAGAAATGTGGAAAAGTCCAAATGGAACTATTAGAGCTATTTTAGATGGAACAGTATTTAGAGCACCTATTATAGTTGATGTAGTTAAACCTTACGTTAGAACTTGGAGTAAACCAATAACAATAGCTAGACATGCTTATGGTGATATATACAAAGCATCTGAAATGAAAATAGAAGGTAAAGGCAAATGCGAACTTGTATTTACAGCTGAAGATGGTGAGGAAAAGAGAGAGCTAATACATAACTTTAATGATAATGGTATCGTTATGGGGATGCATAATATAAATAAATCAATTGAGAGCTTTGCAAGAAGCTGTTTTAATTATTCAATAGATTTAAAACAAGATTTATGGTTTGGAGCTAAAGATACAATCTCAAAAAAATATGACCATACTTTTAAAGATCTATTTGAAGAGATTTATGAAAATGAATATAAAGAAAAGTTTGAAGCACTAGGTATAAAATATACTTATATGCTTATAGATTCAGCAGTGGCAAATGTAATAAAATCACATGGTGGAATGATTTGGGCTTGCAAAAATTATGATGGTGATGTTATGAGTGATATGATTGCAGCAGCATTTGGATCAATAGCTATGATGACATCAATACTAGTTTCACCAGATGGAAATTATGAATATGAAGCGGCTCATGGAACAGTTCAAGATCAGTATTATGATCACTTGAATGGGAAAGAAACTTCAACTAATTCTATAGCAACAATATTTGCATGGAGTGGTGCACTTAGAAAAAGAGGAGAGCTAGATAATAATAAAGCATTAATTGATTTTGCAAGTAAGCTTGAAGCTGCATCTTTAAAAACAATAGAGAACGGAATAATGACAGGTGATTTAGCAGCAATTGCAATTCATGATAATATAAAAAAGGTTAATACCTTTGAATTTATAAAAGAAATAAGAAAGAACTTAGAAATAAGTTTATAATAATGTGGGGATACATACCTTATAGAGGAATGTATCCCTTTATAGTTATATAAATAATATCTAAGGTGGTAAAACAGCACCTTAGATATTATTTTTTTATTATTTAGGAATTTATATTATTAAAAAATTTGTGGATAACTTTTAAAATAATGTCTTTTAAAGGCAAATAGTATTCTTTTATTTAATAAAATTATGGAAATATTACAAAAAAATAAAGTTATGGAATAAAAATCGAAAATGATAAAGAATTCTTTTTTTATTATACAGAATAGAATTGGGGGAAAGAAATATGGATGAAAGAGTAGATGAAAAGATATCACAGAAGGATTAGTTAAGATAAATAATAAATTTTATGAGTTTGAAGAAACAGAATTCTTTGATGGAGCTTTAAAAATGTATATACCAAATACATTTGAAGATATGCCTATGGAAGCAAGAAAATTTAAATATCCATCAGAAAGCAGACCTGAAATAATAAAATGCAATGAAGATGGAAGTATTGCAATAACATTAAAGTTCATAGACAGTCCTTTAGATGATGATCATATAGAGGAACTAAAGGGCATCATGAAATTAATAACTCAAAGATTAAATCCAGCAAACATATATTTTGATGAAGATATTATAGATGTAGATAAAAAGAAAATTGGATATTTTGATTACAAAAGTTCTGCCATAGACGATTTCTTATATAATATTATGTTCTTTTTAGAACTTAAAGGAAAAACTTTAATGGGGACATTTAGTTGCAGTTATAGTGAACATGAACATTGGAAGGACGATATTGTATTTCAAATACTTAAAACAATAAAAATAAATAAAGAAGTATGCTCAGAAAATAATTAAAGGGAAGTGAGAATAAATGAGTATGGAATATGTATATACACAGGGAGATATATTAATAGAACCTTATACATTTTTAAAAATTCTAGAGTTAAAAATAGTTAAAGAAATAAATGAGCATGGAAAGTTTTATATAAAGGGAATTATATCAGAGGAAATATCCGATGAATATGTAGAGAAAACAGGAAGTTATAACATAATAAAGGCATCATTAAAGGATGATAAAGAAAATATAACGGAAATTTTTAAAGGGATAGTTACAAATATATCAATAGATACTTTTAATAATGTAAGAATTTTAGAAATAGAAGCACAAAGCCAAACATTTCTAATGGATTTAGAAAAGAAAAGTAGAAGTTTTCAAGGTGAATGTTTAACATATTCAGAAATTTTTAATGATATAAACAAAATTCATAATGCTCAAATGATAGATTATGTAACAAATAGCAAAACCATTGATAATATGGTTGTTCAATATAATGAAACAGATTGGGAATTTTTAAAGAGGTTAGCATCTCATTTTAATACTGTGTTAATACCAGAATGCAGATTAGATGGAACTAAATATTATATAGGAGATGATGGACCGAGCACAGTATATGAATTAGATGAATTTAATTATTCTGTAAATAAAGGCATAAAGGAGTACAAGCTAAAATCAAGGGAAGGTAGCTATGAATTAAATGATATGAATTTTATTAGTTATGAAGTAGTTACTAATAGAATTTTAAATTCACTTACTTCAGTTGCTTTTAAAGGAAGAAAGTTATTGATATGTAAAAGTGAATTTACCTTAGTTAAGGGATTACTATTCAATAAATATATATTAAAAGATAAAGATGGGGCAAAGGTTAAAAAATTATTTAATGAAAATATATCAGGCGTATCTTTAGAAGGCTATATACTTGATGTTACTAAAGATTTGGTTAAAGTTTCACTTAAAATTGATGCTTATTCAAATACAAAAGAAACAACAATTTGGTTGCCATACTCAACAGTATTTTCATCACCAGATGGAACAGGATGGTACTGTATGCCTGAAATTGGAGATGCAATAAGATTATATTTCCCAGATAACATTGAAAGCAATGCCTATACTATAAGTTCAGTTAATCTACAATCAAGTAATTCATCTAAACGTAGTGATCCGTCTATAAAAAGTATTGGAACGAAATATGGAAAAGAAATAATAATGAGACCAGGAGCTATAGACGTTATTTCAGGAAACAATTCAATGTGCTTAAGCGATAATGGTGGAATATCTATAAATAGCAACAAATCTATATCAATGTCTGGATCTAGTGTAAACATAAGTGGCGGCTATGTATCTATCTCTGGTGGCGGTGGTGTTACAATATCTCAAAATGGAGCAAAACTAAAGATAAAAGATGACATAGTTATGAGTGGAGGTAAGATTAACACACAATAAAATCTTACTGCATAGGAGAGAAATATTAATGATAATTCCAGTAGATAAAGAAAAAGTATTACAAGAGTTTAATGAAAAATATGTTAAAGAAAGATTTAATGAAGAACACTCAAAGATATATGAAAAATTTAATAATAACAAAGAATCTATAAAAAAAGAACTCATAAGTAATTTTAATCATGTTTGTAAAATTGCAAATAATCTACAAAATAAAAATTTAAAAGGAAAAATACAATATATTTATATATCATATCTAAGAACAAATCTAATGCAAAATAGTGGAATTTATAGAATTGATATGTATGATGATAAATGGTTTTTAGATAAAGAAGAATGTAGTGGAAATCTTAAATTATCTTTTATATATGAGCCACTTTTTAAGCATAGCAATGAATTATTAGAAAAAAGAAAAGAATATGGACGTACCATAACAGAAATGGATATTGAAAAGATAAAAATTAGTGAAGGAAATAAATATAATGGTATAGCCATTGATATTTTAGAAAGTATTGTATGTGATTTTTTGAATTGTGAATCATACAAAGAAATGAAAAAGAGTGAAGAAATAATGATATTTGTTGGTGAATATAGAGATGAAGTCAGGATTATATATGAAAATTCACCATCAAAAGAGGACTAAGAAAGGAAATATATATGGATTATTTTTTATTAAAACAAGATAAAAGATACTCTAATACTCCACAAATTTTAAATTTATTTAAGAATTTTAATACTAAAAATTTGAATTTAGTAAGAGCAGATAATATTGAAGATAATAACCTTCTTTATGTTAAATCAGCACAAGGAATTGAGTATTTGGATATTCTTTATACCCCAATGTTTTTAGTTTCAGAAGACTTGCAAAAGATATTATCAAAATATAATTCTAATATAATTTTTAAAATGATTGCATTAACTGATTATAAAAATTTAGAGCAACATATTTATTATTTGCCTATATTTGAAGAAGTAGAAGCTTTGAGCGAAGAATCAGAATTCAATTTAAATAAAAGTGTAGTTAAAAAAATAGTGTTAGATGAAAATAAAATTAAAAATAAGAAAATATTTAAAGTTAAAGAAAGTGAGCAAACTTTAATCGTTGTTAGATTAGATGTAGCAGAGAGCATATTAAGACGTAATTTTAATGGAATTTTATTAGAAAAATTAGAAGTGAAAAATAAATAATTGATGGAGGGGAGAGCATGGCGGTTTACTATGTAGTAAGAGGAGCAAAAATGAAGTGCAATAAAGGAAGTAATGAAAGAAAGATAAACATTCCTGTAAGTCATGGAAGTTATGCAAATGGTAATCCAATATTAAATAAAAAGGACAATACAGAACAAAACATAAGTTATTTTGGAGTATGCGAAGAAAAGGGATGCTTTGTGGAAAAAACTGAGATAACAGTAATAGATAAAGATGGAAATATAAAAACTGGGATAAAGTGTGTACCACAAATAGTTCATGATTGGATAAAAACTAAAGGTGATACTATAGTGGAAGGCGAACCAGCACTTACAACAGATTCAGTAATATATTGCTGTCGTGGTGGCAATATAACTTTTGTAACTAGTGGACAAGAAGGTTAATAGCAAGGAGGTGACTTGAGTTATTATGGAAGCAATAAAAAAACTAAAAGTAGAATGTCCATATGAAATACTTAAAATAGAAGATATTAAAATTTTATGCAAACCTAATGAACATGGAAAAGTATATTTAAAATGCTTAATAGATGATAGCGTAAATTTTAAGTATTCTATAGAAGCTTCCACAAATGATAAAATATGTGTTTATGAAGAAATAGAAAACACAGACTTAAATAATAATGAAAATACATCAAATGAAGAAAAAAGAACAATAATATTTAATGGAATAATAGAGAATATTAAAACAACTAATATTAATGGAATATATTATTTAGAGTTAGAAGGTTCATCTAGTAGCTCATTACTTGATATTGAAAAAAGGACAAGATCTTTTCAAGATATAAATATGAGTTATGATGAATTAATAAATGAAATCCTAAAAAATTATGAGAGATATGGATTTACTCAATGCATGAGCCAACCTATGAGTATTGAAAAGCCACTGTTTCAATATAAAGAAACAGATTATGAATTTTTAAAAAGAATAGGAAGTTATCTAGGTTTAGAACTAATCTGCGATGTAGTAAATACAAATAATATAATTTATTTTGGAAAGCCTAGCTTAAAATTTTATACTTTAAATAATGAAATTAATTATAAGGCAAGTAAAGATTTAGAAAAATATTATAAAGTCTTAACTTTAGGAATTGATTTCCATGATACAGATTTCTTTTATTATGAAGTAATGCTTAGGGAAAAAATGAACATTGGAGATTTAATAAAATTTAAAGAAAGAGATTTTTATGTAAATCAATATTATGGACAAATGCATAATAGGGAATTAATATATAAATATAGGTTTTGTAGAAAAAATGGAATTTGGCAAGAAAAAATATATAATGAAAAACTAAATGGTATATCCATAGAAGGAAAAGTACTTGCAGTAGATGGAGAAAAAGTAAAACTTCATTTAAATATAGATGAAACCCAAGATATAAGCAAAGCATCATGGTTTAAGTATGCTCCACCAACAGGAAACATAATGTATGCAATGCCAAACATAGGAGAAAGCGTAATGCTTTATTTTCCTAATAGATATGATGAACCTATTGTAACTGGATGTGTAAGAAAAAATGGAAGTAGCTGCTCTAAAATATCAAATACAAACAATAGATACTTTTCAACTGAAAGTGGAAATAATTTAGATATATTACCAGGAGCTATTAACTTCCATAGAGGTGGAATGAATGTAAACTTAAATGATGAAAATGGAATTAATATAAGTAGCTCAGGAAATTTAAGCTTAGGAGCATCAGGAGGAATAAGCTTAAGTGGAGGAAGTGTATCCATAAGTGGAAGTAATAAAGTATTAGTTCAAAAAAGCAAATCAAGCTATATTTCACTTGAAGGAGAATGCTATAATCAAAGTAATGCAGTATACGAAAATGGGAGCTGTAGAGAAACATATGAGAAATTTACAGATGATGAACCAACAGCTGGAGTTCAAGAAGCACTAGCAGAACTTGAATACAAAAATGAATTATTATCGTTAAGTATTCTTGGTAGCAATGTAATGTTAAATGTTGTTATGCAGAATGATATGTATAATGGTATACCCAAATCAGGAGTAGCATTAAAAAATAGAAGTGATATTGAAGTATTTGATTCAAAAAAAGTATATAAAGGGACACTAGTAAAGACTCAAGCAGGCATATGATGCATATAGCATAGATATAAATTTATTCATGGCAGTAAAAGGTATAGGCAACATATGTAAATCACCTGGGAATATATCTAACATGGGTGGTGGTTCATTACCAATATTAAATGGTACAAAAGGTACATTGGCAATATCTAGCTCTGTTGAAATAGCTGATATAGGTGTAGCAGTAAGAAATGGGATTGGTGGAGCAGAACTAGGGCTTGGAGTTTATAATTTTTCAAAAGGTTCAAATAACGGAAGTAGCAAAGAATCAGATAAAAATAATAATGCTGCTAATAAGAAAGATTATGAGAAAGAAAGTAGTTCAAATAATAAAGATATAGAAAATAAGGTTCAGGGGAATGAAAATAAGGAGACGGCTAAAGCTTACACAGGTGGAAGAACTCAAACAGAGTTAGATAATTTAGCAAGAGACCCTTCACATGCATTTAAAGTAGAAGAACAAGGATTAAAAGAAAGAGAAATAGGTCTTGCTTTAGAAGAAAGAGGAGATTTAGGAAAGATTGTTCGTGATACTCAAATAGATAAGGGCGCAGAATTTATTGATACAACAACTGGTTTAAAATGGGATGTAAAAAGCTTTGAATCGTATCCAATGGGACGAAACGGAATACCTATTACAAAGGTAAAGAAGGGTGCTTTTAGTGTTGATAAAGGCATGGAAAAGATATACGGAGAATTTGACAAGGGTAATAATGTAATTATCGATAAAAGACTATTAACCCCCGAACATATTGAACAACTAAAAGAAGCAATTAAAGAAGCAGGGATAGGAGATAGAATAATATGGTATCCTTAAGGAGGAGAATAAAAAATGATAAATAATATTGTTAGTCAGTTTGAATTGCACAAAAAATGGGTTGAGACAATTGGTAAAGAAGGCGAAAAGTTATGCTTGGAGGAAGTAGATTTCAGGAATTTTGATTTATCTGATAAATTGTTGGAACAAGCAAATCTAGTAGAGTGTATTTTTGATAATCTTAACTTGAAAAGTATAGATTTTCATGCATCACTTCTATGTTCGTCAACTTATAAAAATACTAATTTGGATGCTTGTGATTTTTATAAATCAGATTTATCATATACTGATTTTTCTAATGCAAGTTTAAAGAGAGTTAGATTTAGTAAAAGTGATTGTTGGGAAGCAATATTTAAAAGCGCTGATTTGATAGATTGCAATTTGTCAAATGTTGGTTTTTTATCAACTGACTTTAGAAATACAACATTAAATAATGTAGACATAAGCGCATCAAGATTCAAAAAGACTTTATTTAATGGAGCAATATTAAAAAATATAAAAGGAATTGATGAGGCATATTTTCATAGTATTAATATTGGTACACTTGAAGAACCAATTTTGTTGGAAGAAGAGCAGGCAAAGAAATGGATAATAGAAAATTGTTCATAAAAAATAATAAGAAACTAGATTAATAAAAAAATTGGTATTTGGTATATAGTAACTACAAAATTTAGATGATACTAGCTAAAAATAATAAATATATCCTAATACAATTCATAATATACCGAAATTAGTATATTTATGTTAAAATGAAATAATCTGTATGAATAATTGTAACAATGCAGTGAAAAATGAAATGAATCAGCTGAAATTTAAGTAGGCTGATTCATTATTTTTTTTAGCAGTTCTGAAGATATAAGTGTCTGATAAATAATGTTATTGTAAATCGACACTAGTACCTTTATGAGTTATTAAAATGCCTAAAACTTATAAGGGAATTCCAATATCAGGATCAGAGCTAGAAAAAAGAATGGATATAGCAACTTTTGATGCAACGAAGAAATATAAAGAAGGCACAATGGTAAAATTTAAATCATTAGATTCAACATTAGATTTAGTAATTGATGGATATAAATATGTAACAACAATAATGATATTTTCGCTGTTGGTTAATGCACCTAAACCATCAGGATTTTAAATAAATTAAGAGGTGATTACATGTATAAAGAGTTAGATAAATTATTATTAGAGGAAACAACAGTTGATTCATGGTATGATGATGGATTCTCTATTGCACAAGATATTTTAAAACAATTTTCTAGCGATGATTGGAATAAATTATATAATGAAGTATTGAATAAAGATTTAGATTGGCAAAAAAAACTAGTATATTGTCTTGATAATCAAGTTATTGAGGAAGAGTTCAATATAATATATAAATTAATTCTTATAGATAATGAAGAGTTATTTGAAATGTGTATAGATGCGTTAAGAGCATTTGACAATGAACTTGGACATTCATTTATTAAAAAGAATCCACAAATTATAATAGAAGTAGAAAAACGAATGAATACCGCAGGAAATGTAGCAAAAAAAGTATTAGAAGGTTTTCTAAAAAAATTCACAACAATATAACAAAAGGTTCAAATAAAGTAAGTAGTAAATGAAGGATTAGAAATATGGAGATAGTTTTAAGTGGTGACATGTATGATGAAAAAATTAGTGTTAAATACGATGATATGATAATTTACAATGGCTATGTAGATAACTTAGTAACATCCGAAGACGTAGATTCAGATGTAGAATTAAAATTAAATTATAGTAATCAATCCAATCAGAGTAATGTTATAGCTAGGCGTTTAGGAGAGGAGATATTGTGGATTCCTAATATAAAGTATTGCTTTAAAGAAAAATATAAGTATATAGCAATAATTTTTTCAGTAGCTGAATTTAAAAAATTATGGGACAGTATGAGATACAATTTTCAAGATGATATTAATAAAATAAAGGAAGTAACTAATGAAGAAGTTATGTTAACTTGGTATATTACAAGTAATATTAGAGAGAGTACAGATAGTATAGATGATTACGCAAAGATACTAAGTAGTAAGTTTATATGTACAGATATAGATGGTGAAAATATAAATAAACAAATTTTAAAGCTTTTCAATTATAATGAAATACTAGATAAAATTAATCTTGTTGGTATATGTGAAGGAAGTAATAATATAATTAATGCTAATATATATCTAGATGATAATATTGAATGGGATGCAATTAAAATTGTTGATGAAACTAATATTTATTTAAACTTATGTAATAAAAAGTATATACCTATGAATTTTAAGTAGGCTGATTCATTTTTTTTAGTAGATAATATATGCAATTAATTAATAAAATAGTTCCTAAAATCTAAGGTGGTAAAACAACACCTTAGATTTTTATAAAGATCAAATTTGATTTTTCAAATTTGGTTTATTATATTATAATAAATCAGAAATAAAATTTAACTTAGAAATTAATACATAGATAATAGTTTTAATCAAAAAATTATTAATGAGAAAATTAATTCAAAAAAATTAATTATGAAAGTGAGGATACTATAAATGATATTATCAGGAAAAGAGATATTAAAGCATATAGGAAAAGAGATTGTTATAGAACCATTTAATAAAGAAAGAATAAATCCCAATAGTTATAATTTAACTTTATTTAATGAATTATTAGTATATAAGAATGATACATTGGATATGAAAATTCCAAATGAAACTGAAAAACTTATAATACCTGAAGAAGGATTATTATTAGAACCAGGGAAGTTATACTTAGGGAGAACAAATGAATTTACTAAAACTAATAAATATGTTCCTATGTTAGAAGGGCGTTCTTCAACTGGAAGACTAGGATTATTTATACATGTTACTGCAGGATTTGGTGATATTGGTTTTGCAGGATATTGGACGTTAGAAATATTCTGTGTTCAACCTATAAAAATATATCCTAACATAGAGATATGTCAAATTTATTATCATAATATTGATGGAGAATATGATTTATATAACAGTGGAAAATATCAAAATAACCAAGGAATACAACCAAGTCTTATGTATAAAGATTTTGAAAATAAAATTTAATTTTAAAAATTTACATTCTTAACTAAATTTGATGGGGATTAAAATTCTCTATAGGCACAAAATATTTAGGAAAGGATGTGTTTTATATGGCAAATAAAGAAGGCGCAATTAATCCAATACAAAAGGGAACAAGAAGACAAAAATTACATGAAAATCAAAACAATGTTGGTGATCCTAAAAAACCATCATACTATGAGAATTTTAATGGTGAACCAATAGAATAAGAATGAAAAAGGCTCTATTTTAGTAGCGTGTTGATATATACATAAGTAAACTGGACTGAGTAATTGAACTTAGGAATGCTAAAATGAGTATAGTCCCATTTTAGCTTGTTCCCAATATAAAATTGTGACAAGCA